>NZ_CP128415.1 GCF_038505995.1 Candidatus Phytoplasma asteris | reverse complement strand
TTGCGCGGAATGTTAATTTTAATCCATTCATCAATTTTATAATACCTCTAAAACTAATTATTTTATATCTATATGACATTTCAAATTAGATATGAATTATAATTACCCCTTAACGAGCAGAGCGAATTAGGCGGCCAGCCGAAGTATACTTAGATTAACCTATTACACCTCTCCTATAAAGTCCCCTTTGGGGATTTAGGGGTTTTTTATTTATAAACTCTTTCTATCTAAAGCCCCTATTAAATTAGGGGCTTATTTTTATTAATCATTATTAATTATTTTTTTACTTTTTTCTATTCTTTTCAATTTTATTTTATCTTTGTTTTTATGATAATAATCTCTACTCGCTTCTCTAAATAATTTCATATTTTTTAATCTATATTTTCTTTTAGAATCTGCGGTTTTTTTTCTTTTGATTTCATTATCTCTTTGTATTTCTTCCAAACTTCTTAATTCAACACCTGTAAATTGTAAACGAATTGTGTTATCAAAAAATAAATTATTTTCCGGTAATTTTAAAGAAAGATTTAAATCTATTTCTTGGTCATTAGTATTTTGATTAATTGATGAACTAGATGCTTCATCATTAAAAAAACTTTCATTTAAAAAATCTTTTTCTATAATATATTTTGAACTATTATTCTTCATAGCAAAAACTAAATTTGTTTTATAAAAATTTAATAATAAATAAATAAAAATAAATATAATTAAATAAAATTTAGTTCTAAATTTAATTTTTTTCATTAATATACTACTTTCTATCTAAAGCCCCTAATTTAATAGGGGCCTTTATTTTATTGATTTTTATTATCTAAAAAGATAACTCTTTGAACTATTACTTTAGTTGAGGTTTTATTTTCGCCTTCGTTATTAGTATATTTTTCAATTGACAACGTTCCTTCTACATATACTTTTGAACCTTTATGTAAATACATACTCATGTTTTCAGCTTGGGTTCTAAAAACAACACATGGAATGAATTGAGTTTTATCTTTATTATTTACAGCTATTTGAAAATCTAATTTAGGTATTTGACCCTCATTAGTATTAATAAATGTTGGATCTAAGTCATGAGTTATATTACCTATTAATTGTACTTTGTTTAACATTTTATTTCTCCTTTGATTTTTAGATTAAAGTAATAAAGCAACAGGAGCTGCTATTGGGCCTAAAGAGGCAAAAATAGGAGCTAGAACTACACAACCAATTACAACTGCACCTGTAGCTAGAGTTACTACTGCGATATCTTTAACTAATTTATTTTCATCGTTATCATAATTTGAGTTCCAATCAAATTGATATTGCTCTTGTTCTTGTTCTTGTTTTTCAGTTTGAGGTTTTAATTGTTGTTTTTGGTTTTTTAATTCTTTTAAACGTTTTAAAGAATTAATTAATCCAATTATATTTTGAACTTTATTAGTATCATGGATATATTGAGTTTGATATTTAGATTGGGTTTCAACTGTATTTTCAGTTTTTTGTTGTTTTGATTTAATGAATTTAGGTAATCTTAAACCTAAAAGGAATAAAAGAATTAAAAGAATAATTGCAATAAATATAGTCCAAATTATTAATATAATTTTTCTTTTTTTATTCATTATTAACGATTTATTATTTCTTTAACAGTTCCGTCTGGGTTGTAATATGTTGTTTTGATAAATATTCCAGTAGGAGTGTATTCATTAATATAATCTATTGTTTTACCATCATCAAGATAATAAGTTGATTTAGTCATAATATTTGTATCTTTATCGTGTTCGGCAATATATTTTATTGTTTTTCCATCAATTTTATAATAAGTGTCTTTAATTAATTTACCTTTTGAATCATATATTTCATATGAACGAGGGGTTATACCATCTTTTTGATAAGTAGTTTTAGGAGGATATTGTTGAGTTAATTTATCAATTTCTTTTTCTATCTTACTTATAATTGCATTATAGGTTTCTTGTTCTTGTTGAAGATTGGCTTTAGATGTTAAAGTAGGTTTATTTTGGTTATCAGTTTTAGTTTGGGGTTTATTCATAGCTAATAATAAAATGATTAAAAAAACAAGAATAACTCCACTAATAAATAAACCCCAAATGATAAATATTTTATTTTTCAATTTTTTTTGATTATTGGTTTGCATAATTTTAATCCTTTTTTTTATAATTTTGATTATATACTGGTTTAATTATATTTTGTTTTTTTTGTAAATTAAGTTTATATTCTAAATCATTTATCTTTCTTTGTAATTTGTTTAAATCATCTAGATTCAAGTTATTAGTTTTAATTGGTTGTTTTAATTTTGATTTAGGGGAAAAAATCCATTTAATTAATTTAAACAATAATTTAAAAGGATATAAAATCCATTTTATTATTGTTTTTATAATGTTAAAGATAGAACCTAAAAAACATAATAAAGTTATAAAGACTAAAATGTAAAATATAGATAAAACGAAACTCAATATTATTCCAGTACTATTTAATAAATTATCAAAACTACAATCTTTAATAGCAATTATATTGTTGAAATTAGTTTTAAAAAATGTTATAATAAAGATAGCGTAATCATTTATTTTATCAATAAATGCGATTATGTTTAAATTGAATATTTGCATGAATAATGCATCCTTTCATGATAGTTATATAAATCTTTGTCTTTGCGAGAATGGGATTTATATAGCTATTTTTTTTTATACTTTTTTAATGTGGGCTTAATATAATAAAAATGACCCTACATATACGCACAGCAACGAACATATATATAAGGTCATAATTATTTTAACATATAAAAATGTTATTAATTATTAATTATTAAAAAGTGTTGCTGTGAATACACTTATATTATAACAGAAAATGATAAATTGAATAAACATAAAAATTAAAAAAAGGAGAAAAAAATGACTGGTTTAGAAATAGGTTTAACTCTTTTGGCATGTGCAATTGTGTGGGTTATAATAGCTTGTAAATAATTTTAATATTTTTAATGGACTCTCCAACCTACTCCTTTACGTATTCACGCAAAGGCGTTTGGTTCGTTCTCGCTACTCCTTACCTGATAGTTCACAGGTAAGGCGCGAGGGTAAATTAAAAAATTCACACCAAATTGGTTTTTATTATAGAGTTTAGGGGGTTTCATTGAGGAAAAACCTAGCGAATTTTAGTTATATAAATCTAAGTATACTTCGGCTGGCCGCCTAATTCGCTCTGCTCGTCTTTGAATACTTTTATACTTAATTTAATTTAAAATAAAATACACATAAAAAGAATGAAAAAAACATTTAATTATAAAAAATATTAGTTAATTCATTTTTTCTAAAACATCTTTTACTGTTTTTATATTATTACCTAATTTATTCCATCCTTCTGAAATATTATTTACATTTCCTAAACGAAATAATTCTAAAATAGTATAAAATTTGTAACTCCAATTTTTATAATTTTCATTATTATAATCAATATCATCATCACCAACTATTTGATTTCTTTTTAATTCTAGGCAATGATCACTTTGATAGTCAAATTCTTGATGTTTGTCTATTAAAGAATTTGAACCTAATACAATTTTATGAACTTTTTCATTATCATATAATTTAAAAAATAAATTTCTTAATTCTAAATAATTTAATCTTTTTATTTTTTCATTAAAAGTAAATTCACTTACAAAAAATAATTCTTCAATAGTAATATCTGATAATTTAACTTTATATAATTCACTTAAATTTCTCATAATTTTATTTCTCTTTTCTTTAATTTTATTTTTATCTTTAACATCAAAATATAATTTATCATCTACATATATAAATATACAGTTTTTTAACTCCAATTTAACCTTTTTTTAATCAAAAAAATTGGTCTAAAATTGTCAATTCTTGAAATGTGTCAAAGTCACTTTGACACGCTTTTTTTTTTGAAAAAAAAATGATTAAAAAACTTAGTAAATACCTAACAAATAAACATAACAACTTTAACTTTTTTGGTGTGTCAAAGTTTGTGTCAAAGTTTAATCTGACACACTTTTTAAAAATCATCATATTTCCCTGATAAAACCTACATTTCTGAGGTATAATTTTTCGGGCTTGCGCTTTTTGGAATCTCAAACGCGCGCACCCGAAAAAGTAAGGAAAAACCTAATAAAAAATGATATAATAAAAAAATTAATTCTTGAAATGTGTCAAAGTTTAAAAAGGGTAAAGTTTTATAGTACGTTTTTTATAAGTAATTTCCTTATAAAAAAAGACCAAGAAATATTTTGGTCTATTTTTTAACTTTCATTTTTTTGGTCTAAAAAATATAATAATCCATCCCAATTTTTAGGGATTTCAAAATGTTGAATTACAGCTTGTTCGTTTTCATATTTTTGATATTCATAATGAGTAATAGTATGTTTATCTAAATTAATAAAAATAGCATTTTCTCGGATATACTTATATTCTTTTCTACCTCTTTTGAAATTATCAAAACAATATTTTTCTACTGAAGTATCTTCATTGACTAATATAATACTAATATCAGTGCCTTTAATTTTAGTTCTTGGTTTATATTTCATATTGACAATAGAATCTTTTTGATTACCTATTATTACTTTAGTTAAATTTCTTGCTTGAATATTATATATATCAATATCATCATAAATATTAACATATTTATCTTCATCATAATTTTCATCTGAAAAATCTACATCATCTTTGATATAATTAAAGAGTAAATCAAGTTTGGTTAGTAAACTTTTGAAAAATTGGGTTTTACCAGATTTTGAATTACCTTCAATAATCAAAGTTTTAAATCTTTGAGAAATACCATTTGATAATTGTTCTTTTTGTGTTTTTAAAATTTCATATATAGAAATTAAAATAGGTATTTTTTTAAAAGTACAAAAATCAAAAATTATATTTTCTTTTACTTCAGATTCATAAATATGTTCATAAGCCATATTTTTGAATCTTTTTGTATTTTTAAAGGCATAATTAGGTTCTAATGATTCAGCATATAATTTTAACTTTTTAAATATTTCAGTTTTAGTTTTTGAAATATTAATTTCTTTTTGTTGATATTCTTCTCTTAACTTTAAAAAATAGTTATTAGTTAAATTTTCTAATTCAGTAGGTTTTTCATTTTTAGATAATTTAATATAACGAACATGCTTAAAGGTGCCTTCTTCAATGAAGTCGCCATCTTTTTTTACATAATTACGTACATCAGTAGTATCTTTAATAGGATTGCCTGGACGTGGTTCAATATGAGGAGAATAAAATAAATCCTTAATTTTAATATTTTCAGTATCAATTAATTTTTTTTCTTTAATATTTTTAGGAATATTAAAAATGGTTAAATCCCTTGTTTTAAATCTTTTATTTAATTGAAAAAAAACATGATGGTGTTTTCCTTTATGATCTTGATGGTTTTCAATTCCAACTACTAAATAATTAATTTGAAGTTTTTTTTCATTACAAAGATTGATGATAAAAGTTTTAATTTCTTCTTTAGATAAATCACACTGTGAATAAGTTAAAAATATATTTTGAGCTTGAAACATTGTTTCTTTTTTAATATTATTTGTTTTTTTCATTGATATACTCTTTCTTGTATAAGCCCCTATTAAATTAGGGGCTTTAAAAATATAAAATCTCAA
>NZ_CP128414.1:600000-772691 GCF_038505995.1 Candidatus Phytoplasma asteris | reverse complement strand
CTTTTTTGCTTTCACGTTTTTTCTAGAAAAAATAAAATTATTCAATAAAATAATAACATAAAAAGCCACAGTTTTTAGGAACAAAAAAATAACTTTTTCCTAACTTTGAAAAACCTTCTTTTTTAAAAAAGAAGGAACAATTTTAGGAAAAATTAACTTTTATTTTAATCTTTTTATAAGTTAGTTTTTTACAACTAAAAATTAATTTTTTTTAAAACTTAGGAACATTTTTTAAAACTTAAGAACATTTAAACCTATTTTTTCCTAACTTTTATTTTTATTTTATTTTTACTTTGTTATTGTTTTTTTATTCTAATTTATTGCTTTTTTTTCAAAAAAATATCAAAATATAACTTAAAAATGATAAAATAAATTTGTAATTGTTTTTAATTCTTTCAATTCTTTTTGGTTTATTTTTATTTTGAGTGTCTTTTTTAAAACATTTTTATTATTTTTGGACAATTTTTATAATCTTTTTTTACTTTTTTAATTAAGATCTATTAATTTCCTAAAACTTTTAAAATTTTCAAGTTTTTATTATATATCGCTATTTTAATTAAAAAAATAAACAAAAAAATTATTTTTCATATTACTAATTCTAATACTTTTTGCCTCTCTTTTTTTCTTTTTTGCTTCGCTATTATTTTTTCCTCCGATTCTTTTTATTTAAATTTATTTTTATTCTTATTTTAATCCCCCCCTTTTTTTTCTATTTCCATTTACATTTTTTTAATTCATATTCGTTTCATTTCACTTTTTTATTTACAACAAAATATTACAACATTACATAAAAACAAAGGATTAGTAAATTACAATGAAAATTTCTATCAAAGATATTTTCCAAAAACCAGAGTTATTTTATCAAAAAAAAATAGTATTAAATGGTTGGGTTAGAAATTGTCGTTATCAAAAAAAATTAATTTTTATCGATTTAAATGATGGTACTTTTCTGGAAAATTTACAAATTATTTGTAAAGAAACCAAAACCAAAAACATCGAAATCGCCGCCGAAATTACCGAATTTCATGAAAACCAAAAAGTCAACACCAACAACGAATCTCCAAATAACATTAATTTAGAAAAATTAAAAGAAATGTTGCAAATTGGGGCTTCTTTGCAAGTGGAAGGCATTCTAAAATCAACCAACAATCCCCAAACGCCTTTTGAAATTAGTGCCCAAAATGTTTCTCTTTTAGGCGCAAGTGATTTTTCTTATCCGCTTCAACCCAAAAAACATTCTAAGGCTTTTTTGAGACAAATATCTCATCTAAGAGTGCGCACCAAACTTTTTGGAGCAGTTTTTCGCATTAGAAATACCGCTTTTTTTGCCCTGCACAGTTTTTTTCAAAAAAAAGGTTTTTTTCACATCAACACCCCCATTATCACTGCTAATGATGGCGAAGGCGCGGGTGAATTATTTCAACTTACAACCCTTAATTTAGAAGCTTTGCCACAAACAAAAAACATTCCAAACGCTTTCAAACTTGCCGATGAGACTACCAGCAAAAATGAAATTGATTATCAAAAAGATTTTTTTGGCAAAAAAGTTTTTTTAACAGTAACAGGTCAACTAGAAGCAGAAGCGATGGCTTTGGGTTTGAATAAAGTCTATACTTTTGGTCCTACTTTTAGAGCTGAAAAATCAAATACTCCAAGACATGCTGCTGAATTTTGGATGTTAGAACCTGAAATGGCTTTTTGCAATTTATCTCAAAATTTAAAAGTCGCCCAAGAAATGTTACAATTTGTTATTGCTAAATGTTTAGAACAAAATTATCAAGATATAGAATTTTTGGATAAGACAGAAAAAAACGGTTTAATTGAAGAATTAAAAAACATCGCTGAGGAAAAAGAATTTTTGACAGTAAAATACGAACAAGCTTTAGAAATTTTGCAAAAAAGCAACACCAAATTTGAAAACCCCCTTTTTTATGGCGCTGATTTAGCAACCGAACACGAAAAATATTTAACCGAAACACATTTTAAAAAACCAGTTTTTATTGTTGATTGGCCCAAAGAAATTAAAGCTTTTTATATGAAAAATAATCCCGATCAAAAAACAGTAGCTGCGATGGATCTTTTAGTTCCTCGTGTTGGAGAATTAATTGGCGGATCGCAAAGAGAAGAAAATTTATCAGTTTTAATTGAAAAAATGAACCAAATGAAAATTCCTCAAAAAGATTTGGAATGGTATTTAGATTTACGCCGTTTTGGGGGATGCATTCATTCAGGTTTTGGCTTAGGATTTGAAAGACTACTAATTTTTTTAACAGGATTAGATAATATTCGTGATGTAATTGCTTTTCCAAGAACTTATCATAATTTAGTTTTTTAAGTTTAATTAATAGTATCGTTTTTTATTTATCAATTTACAAGAACTTTAAAACTTTTTAACCTTTTCTTAAATATTTTTTAACTCTAAAATGTTTTTCTAAAACATTTTTTTATTTTTTGTTGGGAATTTCGTTTTTACTTATTTTTAAAAACAAAAAAATTACAAAATCATATTTAATATTTTTTAACTATTAATTGTCAATATTTTTTTAAACATTTATAAAATTTTATAAAATTCAAAAAAGCAACCAAAAGTCCAAAAATAAAAAAATCACCAATAATTAAAAAATGATTAAATTCATCTAAAAGATAAAAACCAAAAATCAAAAAACCAAAAACAATAAAAAAAGTTAAAAATAATAAAATCAAAATAATAAAACCAAAACCAAATCAAACCAAACCAAAATCACAAACACAAACACAAAATTAAAAGCCAAAAAGCTAAAAATAAGGAATACAAAAAAATGGGTATAAAATTAGAACAAGTTTCTAAAATTTTCATCGATAAACAAACTAAAAAAGAAACTTATGCTGTAAAAAAAATTGACATCAACATTCCTAAAGGAAAATTGGTAAGTCTTTTAGGTCCTTCGGGTTGTGGCAAATCGACTACTCTTTACATGATTGCAGGGCTTCATCCTATTTCGGCTGGAAAAATATTTTTTGGCGACAAAGATGTCACTAACCTGCCTATTGAAAAAAGAGGTATTGGTTTAGTTTTCCAAAATTATGCTCTATATCCTCATATGACAGTTAGACAAAATATTTCCTTTCCACTGGAAAATCTAAAATTTGCGCGCGACATTATTGTGCAAAAAGTAGAAGAAATTGCCAAGTTAGTGGGAATTGCCGATCATTTAGACAAAAAACCTCAGCAACTTTCAGGCGGACAACAACAACGCGTAGCAATTGCAAGAGCCTTAGTAAAAGAACCTCAAGTTTTGCTTTTAGATGAGCCCTTATCCAACTTAGATGCAGGGTTACGCCTCAAAACTAGAGAAGAAATTAGAAGAATCCAACGAAAAACTGGAATCACTGCTATTTTTGTTACACACGACCAAGAAGAAGCAATGTCTATTAGTGATGAAATTTGCTTAATGAATAAAGGACAAATCCAACAAAAAGGCGCTCCTCAAGAAGTTTATGCCAATCCTAACAACTTGTTTGTTGCCAAATTTTTAGGCAATCCGCTTATCTCTATTTTTGAAGGAAAAATTACTTTTGGAAAAGTAACTATTGGAGATTCACTTCTTTTTGATTTTTCTTCTAACAAAACTTTAAAAAACCTAAATCAAGAAATCTATGTAGCCATTCGTCCCGAAGGTTATTGGTTTGACACAAACGGTAATTTTGAAATCGAACCTCTCTTTTTAGAAAATATGGGAAGAAACCTAATGATGTTAGCAAGACATCCGCAAGCTGTTAAAAACACTTTCCACCTTGTCTTTGATGAAAAAAGTAAAGATATTATTTTTCCCCAAGGATTTGTTGCCAAGAAAAAAATTAGATTCCAAATTAAAGAAAATAAGTGTTTTCTTTTTGATAAAAAAACCGAAAATAGGATTTTTTAAATGTCATTGCTAAAAAAACTTTTCCATCACAATTCCACTAAATATTCCAAACATAATCATTGGTATTATTTGGCGCCTGCCTTAATTCTTATGGTTTTATTTAATTTTTATCCTTTGGTAAAAACACTTTTTATTTCTTTGGATAGTAGATATAATAAATTTGCAGACACATTTTCTTATTCGTTTAATTTTTCCAATTACACTACTACTTTTTGTGATCCTGATTTTAGAACTGCTCTTTTTAACACTTTTTTACTGGTGTTTGTTGCTGTTCCTATTTCTATTTTTTTGTCTTTAATGATTGCCTTAGCACTTAACAGTGTTTATAATCGTTTTTTAAAAAATATCTTTCAAACCATTTTTTTCCTCCCTTATTTAACAAATCCTGTTATTATGGGAATGGTTTTTGCAGTCCTTTTTTATCACAATAGTTTTGGCATCCAAACGCGCCCCGAAGGTTTTTTTAATTCTTTTTTTGGGCTCCAACAAGATTGGATTAACATTTCAGCTCCTTATTCGTATAAAATGTTTGTTTTAATTTTTTATGTAGTGTGGAAATCCCTTCCCTTCCAAATTTTAATTTTTAGTGTGGGATTAAAAAACATTAGTAAAGATTATTACGATGCTGCCAGAATTGACGGCGCTTCTAAAATAACTATTTTTAGAAAAATTACTCTTCCTCTACTTGCTCCTACTATTTTTTATCAATTTATTATTGCAATAATTCAAGTTTTTAAAGAATATGAATCTGTTATTGGAGTTTTTGGTAATTCCGATATTACTAAGGTAAATACTGTGGTAGGCTATATTTATCAACAATTAGAAGGAACTTTAATGGATTCTTATTCCAGAGGCGCTGCAGCCACTGTTATTTTGCTTTTAATTTCTATTCTTTTTACTGCCATTAATTTTTTCTTTTTTGAAAAGAAATTAAATGAATAAAATAAATAATAAATAAGGATCGAACCTTGATAATTATGTCAAATTCAAATAATAAAACAAAAATCATTTTTGCCAAACTTAAAAAACATTTACCCAAAGTTTGTGCCACTTTTACCAAATACTTTTTTTTGTCTGTTTTTGCTCTTTTTTTGGCTATCCCTTTTTATTGGATGCTAAATTTAGCTCTACAAGACAATCCTGCTTGTCCTAGTTTTTTTCCTAAAGATTTGACGTGGAACAACTTCTCTTTTCTATTTACCCGTTATAGCTTGTTTTTGACTTTTTTTAAAACCCTTGCTGTTGTTTTTATCTCTACTGTTTTAGGTATTTTTGTCTCTGTTATAACTGCTTTTGCTCTTAGTATTTTAGAATTTAGAACTAAAAAAATTATATTAGGAGTCTTTCTAATCACCACTATGATAACTACTGAAAGTATGTTTTTAACTAACTATCAAACAGTTGCACGCCTAGGTTTTGTTGATTCTGGTCAAGGTACGCGCGTTTTTAGTGGCATTTATTTAGCAATGATTCTTCCCTTTCTAATCAATGTATTTCATATTTTTTTATTAATACAAAATATCAAAAAAATTCCCAAAGAACTCTATTTATCTGCCAAAGTTGATGGTAGTAGTGATTGGAAGTTTTTATACAAAATTTTAACTCCGCTTTTAAGAGATAACATCATTAATATCATTATTTTTAGAGCAGTTGCTGCTTGGAATGCTTATTTGTGGCCTGAACTTGTAGGCGGAAAATTGCTTACTAATGTGATTAGAAATATTTTTGACTCTGAAAAAAACCAAAATTTAGTCAATCAACAAATGGCAGCTACTGTTTTGATGACATTACCTTTAGTTTTGTTGTTCATTTTTTGTAAAAGATATGTTTTAGAAGGAAAATTAAACAGTGGTATCAAAGGATAAATTAAAAATCATTCATTTTTTTACTTGCTTATTTGTTATTTTAGCATTTATTGTATTATTTCCTAAAATTGATTCTAATGCTTTAAGAAATAACCATGAACAAGAATTAAATGAAATGCTTAACAAATATAAAGATAGCGAAGCATGGGAAAAATTTCTAGAAAAACCCATCGAAATTGTTTTTTGGCATCGTTTAGATCCTGAAAAAGAAAAAGGAAAACCAAAAACTGCTTTAGAAGAAATTATTGAAGAATTTAGAGAAAAATATCCCAAAATCAAAGTAAAAACAGAATATAAACCTAGTTGGAGTGGGATTGTAAAAAACATTAATGTAGCTCTTCCAGCCAACAACGAACCTCATTTAATTGTTTCTTATGCTGATCATTTAGTAAATTATTATGAATCAGGTAAATTAGTTCCCCTTGATGGATTTAAAGATCACACCAATGAAAAAATCAAATTAGACCCTTGTACAACAGATCCCCAAACAGAAAAAACATATTTTTATTCTAGTTTTGAAAATGAGGCTCAATTGCCTTTGGGTGATGAAAAAGAACCAGGGAAATGGTATTCCTTGCCATTTTCTAAATCTATTGAATTGATGTATTATAATCAAGATTATTTTAAACAATTAAAAGGCAAAATTCAAAAACAAAAAATCGAAATCGATTCCGATTTTGAATCTTGTTTTGACAATTATGATAACTCTAATTTTGAAGGCAAACTTAAAGATGGTATTACATGGGAACAAATGAAAAAGTTATGCAAAGTAATTAAACAAGTTGACTCTGAAAAAATCCCTATTTCTTATGATTCTGAATCTAATTTATTTATTATATCTTCCGAACAAAGAGGAATTGAATATACAACTTCACCAACTAAAAAAGATCCATCAAGTCGTGAAGTAGGAGTACGTTTTAATAATCCAGATGCTAAAAAAATGATTAAAGATTTTAAAAAATTTTATGATAAAAAATATTTAATTACTCGTAAATTATCTGGTGAAAGTTATACTACTCATTTATTTATGGATCAAAAAATTTTAATGGATATTTCTTCTTCTAATGGATTTGAATATGTTTCCAAAGCTCCATTTAAAGTAGGGATAACTTCGGTTCCTTATTGGAAAAAAGGAAAACAAGGTCCTGAGTCAGGCAAAAGAAAAGTTTTACAACAAGGTTCTAATATTAATTTATTTTATAAAAAAGATAAAGATGAAGTGCTTGCTTCTTGGTTGTTTTTAAAACATTTAACTTCTAAAGAAACAAACGAAAAATTACTCCAAAAACTTAGTCAATTTCCTACTCGTCCTTGTTATGATAAAAGCGCCCAACCAGAACAAACAAATTCTGAAAATCCTTCCAAAAATTCTAAAAATCCAGAAATAAATAAAGATATTTTTGACTTTATGAAAAGTGAAAGAAAAGAAGATGAAGAATCATCTCAAACAGGTAACCCCATTTATTTCTTTTCTCCCACTTTTAGAAAATCCCAGATGTCGCGTATAGTTGTAGAAAAATTAGTAATAGATTGTTTTTTAGATAAAGACTTAGACAAAAACATCGATACATTATTTAATGAAGCCCAACAAAAAGCAAACTCCTAAAAACTTATTAAAATTAACAAATTAAAGGAACATTATGAAAATTATTTACAATAAAATTAAAGCTTTTGAAACAATTATTATTCACGGACACATCAATCCAGATGGTGATTGTTATGGCGCTCAACTAGGTTTAAAAGATGCAATTACAGCAACTTTTCCCCAAAAAAAAGTCTATGCAGTAGGACAACAAAATCATTCTTTATCTTTTGTAGGTGTGATGGATGAAGTTTGTGATTCTTTGTACCAAAGCGCTCTTGCTATTGTTGTTGATTGCGGTCAAGAAAACAAAATTAGTGACCAAAGATTTAAATTAGCTAAAGATACAATTAGAATTGATCATCATTTATTAATGGATAATTACTGCAATTATCAATGGGTAGATGCTAATTATTCTTCTTGTTCTCAAATGATTTTTGAATTTAAAGAAAAATGCAATATGAAATTAACTCATAAAGGTGCTTTGGCTATGTATGTAGGTATGGTAACTGATACTGGTAATTTTTGTTTTGATAGAGTTGACCAAAACACTCTTAAAGCTGCTGCTTCCTTGCTTGCTTTTGACCTTGATGTATCACAAATTTTTTTTCATCTTAACAAAGAAACTCTTACCTTGTTTCAATATAAAGCCTATATTTATCAAAATGTAGTTACTTCCCAAGGATTTGCTTACGTTTTTATTTCTCAAGAAACATTGAAAAAATTTAACTTACATATTGACGTTGCTGCAAGTTTGGTTAATATTTTGGGTCATTTAGAAAATCATCCAGTTTGGGCTTTTTTCTTAGAACAACCAGATTTAACAATTAGAGCTCGCATTCGTTCTCGTGGTCCTGAAATTAACTCCATTGCTAGACAATTTAAAGGCGGAGGTCACCTTAGAGCTTGTGGCGCTACTTTAAATAACAATCAAGAAATGACTTTTTTCATAGCTCAAATAAAAGACTCAATTAAAGCTTTTGAAACCAAATCCCAAGACAAAAATCCAAAACTAATTAAAAATTAATTAACAATAAAATTAATAAATTCAATAAATACACATATAAAAAAATCTCCAATAACCAATAATAAAATTAACCAAATAAAACTTTTATTTTGATAATTCTTTTTCCCTTTCCTTTCGGTTGTAAATTATTTTCATATTATAAATGATAAATATCAATTTAAAACAACATTCAATAAATGAAAAGATTACAAAAATCATAAAGAAAGGAGCCCCCAATAAATGTTTTTTGATACTATTGCTGCTATTTCAACTCCTTTAGGAACAGGAGGAGTTAGTGTAATTAGGGTTTCTGGCAACAATTCTATTGCAGAAATAAATAAAATTTTTAAAGGCAAAGACCTTACCAAAACCAAAACACACACCATTACTCACGGTTTTATCCTCAACAAAAACCAAACTATTTTGGATGAAGTTTTGATTTCTGTTTTTAAAACTCCTAATTCTTTTACTGGCGAAAATGTTGTAGAAATTAATGCTCATGGCGGTATTTTAATTACGCAAATGGTTTTAGAAAGAGTTTTGTCATTAGATATTAGGTTGGCTTTTCCAGGCGAATTTAGCCAAAGAGCCTATCTTAATGGAAAAATGGACCTCATTCAAGCTGAATCCATTATGGACCTAATTCATGCGACTAATGAAAATGCCATTAAAATTGCTCATTCTGGTTTGCAAAAATACACTTCTCAATTAGTGACTTCTTTGCGCGACCAAATCCTTAATTTAATTGCTCAAATTGAAGTTAATATTGATTATCCTGAATATGATGACATTCCTCAAATCACCCAACAAAAAATTGCTTTGGAAGTTAAAAGTTTAATCAAGCAATTAGAAAATATTTTGAACCACTCCCATAAAAATAGATATCTTAAAGAAGGAATAAAAACTTTAATTGTTGGACGTCCCAATGTTGGTAAATCAAGCCTTCTTAATGCTTTTTTAAACGAAACCAAAGCTATTGTTTCTGATATTTCAGGCACTACCAGAGATTTTGTTGAAGCTTATTTTAATTGTCAAGGTATCACCCTTCATTTAATTGATACTGCAGGCATTCGTAAAACTGATGATCCCATTGAAAAAATAGGAATTTTAAGAACAGAAAAAATGCTTTTACAAGCAGAATTAATTTTATTAGTTTTAGATCAAAACAATCATTTGCAAGAAGAAGATATCCAACTTTTGCAATTAACCAAAAACCATCCGCGCATTATTATAGGAAACAAAGCGGATTTGAAAAGTGATAAATTAATTTCTTCTCTTTCCAACAACTCTTCCCAATTAGCCCCACAAGAAATTATTTCAGTTTCGAGTTTGGATAAAACAGGGTTTTTAGAGTTACAACAAACAATTTTAAAAAAATTCCAATTAAATGATATCCAGCCCAAAGATTTTAATTATTTTTCTAATGCAAGACACATTAATCAAATCCAAATTGCTCTTCGATCTTTCCAAGATTTGCAACAAGCCCTTTTGCAATCAATGCCAATCGATATTTATTCTATTGATCTTACTAAAGCTTATCAAGCGTTAGGACAAATTATAGGTGATAATCAAGAAAATAGTTTAATTAAAGAATTGTTTTCTAAATTTTGTTTAGGAAAATAAAAGAAACCCAAAAAATAAGAAAATATCAAGAAAAACCCCCCAACCAACATCATTTTAACTAAACTAATATTTTAACAAATACAAAGAAAGGAACAAATATGAAATTTATTGAAACCCAAATTAAAACCTTTGATACTATCATTATTCACGGACATAAAAATCCTGATGGTGATTGTTATGGTTCTCAACTAGGTTTAAAAAATATGATTCAAAATACCTTTCCTCATAAAAATGTTTATGTGGTGGGGCAAACCAAAAACCATTTAACTTTTTTGGGTCAAATGGATGAAATACCAGATGAAACTTACCAAAATGCTTTAGTAATTGTAGTTGACTGCGGTACTACTCAAGCCATCAGTGACCAAAGATTTAAATTGGGAAAAGTCGTTATTCGAATTGATCATCATATTTTAATCGAAAATTATGGTAATTATCAATGGGTTGATGATTCTTTTGGTTCATGCTCCGAGATGATTTACTTGTTAAAAGAAAAACTCAATTTAAACCTAACTTTTAAAGGTGCTTTGGCTATTTATGTTGGTTTAATTACAGATACTGGTAATTTTAGGTATCATAGAGTAAGTGCCCAAACTTTAAGAATTGCCTCAGAATTACTTAATTATGGTATTGATGTTGCTTTGGTGGAACAAAATATCAATAAAGTAACACTTAATTTTTTAAAATATCAAGGATATATATGTCAAAATATTATTGCTTGTGACGGATTTGCCTATGTTTATGTGAATCAACAAATCATTGAACAATTCAACATTACTTTAGAAGAGGTTTTTTTGTCGATTAATATTTTATCTAATATTAAAAATTTTCCCTTTTATGCTCTTTTTTTTGAACGTCCTGATTCTAAAATTCAAGTGCGTATTTGTTCTAACGGACCGCAAATATATCATATTGTTCAAAAATATGGTTGTAAAGGTCACCTAAGAGCTTGCAGTATGTTTTTGCCATCCGAAAAAGAAATTTTGCCTTTTGTTGCTACAATAAAAAAAGAAATTGCACCCTTTTTCAAAACCACTTAAAAATTTAGATTCCAAATAATAAATACCAATCAACTAATTACTAAAAAAAGACTCCCTTTTTCTTGTGATTTGTGTTATAGTTATGATATATGTTATTTAATTTTTTAGTATAAAACAAACATTATATCACACATTATTATTTATATAAAATTTTTTGCCCTTTATTATTTTTTATCCTCCATTATCTTTGTTTTTCCCCAATTTTTTAAAAGATCAAAAAAATAAAAACTACAAAAGAAAGGGTTTTTATGATTAAAATCAGCTTTTTTGACAACCAAATACAAGAATTTATTTCAGGTATAACTCCTTTGTCAATTTGGAAAAAACACTTATCTACACATTTCAAAAAACCAGTTGCAGCCCTTTTCAACGACCAACCAATCGAACTTGATTTTCCTTTGAAAGAAAACGGCAATTTAGAAATTTTAACCGAATCTGATCCTAAATCTTTGGAAGTTCTTAATCACAGCACCTCTCACCTTATGGCGCAAGCCGTTGCAAGACTTTATCCAGGTGCCCTTTTTACAGTAGGACCTGCCATTAAAGAAGGATTTTATTATGATATTGATTTTCAAAATCACACCATTTCGGAAAAAGGTTTTCTTGCCATTGAAAAAGTAATGCATCAAATTTCTTTGGAAAACCACCCCATTACAAGAGAAGAAGTTTCTTTCGAACAAGCCCAAAAATTATTTGCTTGCAACCCTTATAAACAAGTTTTGCTGGAAAAATTTCGCGACCAGACTATCAGTATTTATCGTCAAGGAGAATTTTTTGATCTTTGCCGCGGCGGTCATGTAACCAAAACAAGCCTTATTAAACATTTTAAACTTTTAAAAATATCAGGAGCTTATTTTCAAGGAGATGCCAAAAACAAAACTTTGACTCGCATCTATGGTACTTCTTTTTTCAAAAAAAAAGCGCTTGCGGACCACTTGCAACTTTTGGAAGAAAGAAAAGAGCGCGACCACAAAAAACTTAACAAAGAACTAGATTTATTCATGTTTAATAAAGAAGTTGGTTTGGGACTTCCCTTTTGGCTTCCTAAAGGAGCTACTGTAAGGCGCATCGTTGAAAGATATATTGTTGACAAAGAATTAAGTTATGATTATCATCATGTCTATACGCCCATTATGGCAAATACTGAACTTTACCGTATTTCTGGACATTTGGACCATTATGCTTCTAATATGTTTCCCATCATGACTTTGGAAAATGGTGAAAAACTAGTTTTAAGACCAATGAATTGCCCCCATCACATGATGATTTATAAAAAAACTCCTCATAGTTATAAGGAATTGCCTTTGCGTATTGCTGAATTAGGAATGATGCATCGGTTTGAAAAATCAGGAGCTGTTTCTGGTTTACAAAGAGTAAGAGAAATGACTCTTAATGACGCTCATATTTTTGCCTGTCCTGACCAAATCAAAGAAGAAATGAAAAAAATTATTAATTTAATTTTAGAAGTTTATCGTGATTTTAATATTAAAAATTATGAGTTGCGCCTAAGTTATCGTGACCCTAATGACACAGAAAAATATTTTAATGACGATCAAATGTGGCATCACGCTGAAAAAACCCTCAAAGAAACTATTCAAGAATTGAGCCTACCCTTTAAAGAAGCCATCGGAGAAGCTGCCTTTTATGGTCCTAAATTAGATGTGCAAGTGTTTACTGCCCTAGGCAACGAAGAAACATTATCAACAGTACAACTTGATTTTTTGCTCCCTCAAAAATTTGATCTTACTTTTATTGGAGAAGACAACAAACACCATCGTCCTGTTGTCATTCACCGCGCAGTTGTTTCTACTATGGAAAGATTTTTAGCGCATTTAGTAGAAGAAACAAAGGGTGTTTTTCCTTTATGGTTTGCTCCTGTACAAGTGCTTTTAATTCCTGTGTCTGCTCCTCTACATTTGGAATTTAGCCAAAAAATTAAAGAAATGTTACAATTACAAAATTTCAGAGTAGAAATTAATTCCAAAGATACTACTTTGGGTTATAAAATTAGAGAAGCACAAAAATTAAAAATTCCTTATCAAGTTGTAATTGGCGACAACGAAATGACTAACAATTTAATTACTTTTAGAAAATATGGCTCTCACCAACAAACCACAATTAAAGTTGATGAGTTTGTTTCTTTATTAAAAGACCAAGTTTTGCAAAAAAAATAACATCTTAATTGCCAAAATCCCCCCAAAAACTATTGACAAACCGCACTTTTTATTATATAATTATTACGGTATTGTTATTGTTTTATTTTATAATATTCAAAATACAATTATAAAAATTATCAAAGATTTTGTAATAATCTTATGATATTAACGTGAAAAGAAGAGTTTTCTCTCGCCTGATTAACAATTAGTTTTTAGGCAAATGGCACATAAACATTTAATTTTTTTGTAAAAAAAATGCAAAAAACATTTAGTGTTAGTTATTTTAGAGAAGAGAAATGTTCATTGGGCGTTTCTCTTTTTTTATTTTATTTTCTCTTTTTGCCTTGTTTCATTTTCATGTTATGTCATTTCATTTCATTTCATTTTTACAAAATAACCCTAAACCTAAAGGAGGTTTTAAATATTAAAATCAACAAATTTAAAAAAAGTTCCAATTCTGATTTATATAATGAAAATATCCCACAAGGAAAATACCTCATTATTGATGAAAAAGGCGAACAATTAGGTGTTTTTGACCAAAAAGAAGCTTTAAAATTATCAGAACAAAAAGAAATTGATATTGTAGTGGTAAACGCAGATGCCTCACCGATGGTAGCGCGACTAATGAATTATCAAAAACATCGTTATAACCAACAAAAAAAACTTCGTGAAGCCAAAAAGAAAACCCAAATTATTGTTTTAAAAGAAATTCGCCTCAATCCTACCATTGATAAAAATGATCTAAATACTAAAATTAAACAAGCTCAAAAATTTTTAAAACAAGGCGATAAAGTAAAAGTTAGTATGCGTTTTCGTGGTCGTATGATTAATAATTTTCAATTAGGAGAAACAGTTTTTAAACAAGTTATGCAAGATTTGAAAAACCTATCTCAAATTGAGACTCCTTTAAAATTACAAGGCAATCAACTAACAGCAGTTCTGTCCCCTTTAAAATAACCCTTAAAGGTTATGAATGGTATTGGAATGGATGAAAAATTACCCAAAACAAAACGCGACTCAACCAATTTACAAACCAAAAATATTTTTTTGCACCCAATTAAAAATTAAAAATAAATAAAATAAGAAAGGATGATTAAAGTGATTAAGAAAAAATCCCACAGCGGGCTTAAAAAACGAATTAAAATTTCTAAAAAGAAAAAATTATTAAGAGGCCACGCCTACAAAAATCACCTTGCAGCTTCCAAAACTACTAAACAAAACCGCCAACTAAGAGGAGTTACTTGTGTTAAACTTTGTGATTACAACAGAATCAAAACTCTTATTAGAGGATTATAGAAAGGAAAAAGAATATGGCAAAAATTAGTTTTACTCCTGCAAGACACCGTCGTCGCAAAAAAGTTTTAAAAATGGCAAAAGGATATTTTGGTTCCAAAAGCACTCTTTACAAAACAGCTCACGAGCAAGTAATGCGCTCTTTGCAATACGCTTATAGAGACCGCAAACAAAGAAAAAGAGATTTTCGTAAATTATGGATCTCCCGTATTAACGCTGGTGCTATGTTATGCGGCATGCAGTATTCTCGTTTAATGCACGGACTTGCTTTGGCAAAAGTAGATGTTAATCGTAAAGTATTAGCAGATTTAGCACACTTACACCCAGAAACTTTCGCACAATATGTTCAATTAGCAAAAGAAGCCTTAGTGCAATTTCAACAAACATTAAAACAAAAAGAAGCACAAGTAAATAAATTACAAGAAGAACAATTAAACCAACTTGCACAAAAAGAAGAAAAACCATCTCAACTTGAAAAAACCCCAAAAACACAAACCACTCAAGAAAAATTAGAAGAAGCAAATTCGCCAAAATTAGAAAAAAAAGAATTAAAAGAAAATGCTCCTAAATTAGAACAAAAAGAACCCACTCAAACAAAAGAGCAAGAACAAACACAAGAATTACAACAAGAAAAAACAGAACCAACCAAAGAACAAACTGAACAAACTCAAAATTTAGAAGCTAAACCTTCTTTACAAGAAAAAACAGTTGAATCTGTAAAAGCTGTTGAAGTTTTGCAACAAGAAACACAACCACAACCCGAAGAAAAAACTTCTCTACAACCTGAAAAAGTTTTATCTACTGAACTTTCTGAGGAAAAATGCGATGATACTTTGGAAACAAAACCACAAACTACCCAAGTTAAAGCAAAAAAACCTTCTTTAGATTTATCTAAAATGTTGCTTCATGAGTTAAAAAAATTAGCTAAAGAACACAAAGTTCCTAATTTTCATAAACTTAAAAAAGCCGAAATTCTTACAGCTTTAAAAAAAGCTCTTGCTAAAAAAATAATTTAAAAATTTCAAAATACGTATTTTCATGATTTTTCATTTTTTAATTTTAAACTTGATTTGTATGTTTTTTCATGAATAATTATTTTTTAATTTTTTCATTTTACAATAATTAGAAAAAATAAAATAGGAGTTATATAATATAATGAATCAAATGAAACAAAAACGTTTACAAGGATTTTACTCTTTATTATTGGCAACTTTTTTCCTTTTGGTAGCTGGATGTTGTTTTTTTGACCAAACTTTCCAACTTGGAAGTCTGAAATTCCAACTAGGATTATTTTTCTTAGGTGTCCTTTTATCGCTATTTACTTATTTAGTAGTTTTTAAAAAATACAAAAAAACTTTATCCAAGCTTCGTTTTTTCTTTGCCCTAGAAGCTTTTGTCTTTGTTTTTGTCATTGTTACTGCCTTTTTTTTACCAGGATTAGGTTTTTTAAATATTGATGATTTAAAAACCAAAAACCCTTTAGTTGGTAAACTTTTAACTTTTAACTATTGTTTATCATTGATGTTTGTTCTTCACAGCTTCATCAATTTAAATATTAATTATTTCAAGAAACAAAACTTTTCATTTTTCATTTTATATCTTTTAATGTTTGGATTTGGTTGTTTCGGATTAGGTAGCAATTTATTTGAAAACTTAAAAGATATCATTTTAAAATCATTTGCTGTTTTATCTTTAATGCACAGTATTTATCTTACATTTACAGGAATTAAACAATTCCAAACCGCTAGTTTACACGAATCCAAAAAGGAGAATGAAAATGAGTGATTTAGTTTCTTTATTAAAAGATTTAACAATGTTAAATGGTATTCCAGGTCAAGAAAAAGCAGTTGCTAATTATGTAGTTGACAAAATCAAAAACCAAGTAGACTCCATCGAATATGATAATTTAGGCTCTGTGATTGCTTGTAAAGGAAAAACAGGACCTCGCATTATGTTTGCAGGACATTTGGATGAAATAGGCTTAATAGTTAAGCAAATTACTCCAGAAGGTTTTATCAAATTCCAAACTCTTGGTGGTTGGTTTTCTCAAGTGATGCTTGCTCAAGTTTGGCAAATTCACACCGATAAAGGTGTTCTTAAAGCAGTTACTGGTTGCAAACCTCCGCATGTAATGTCTTTTCAAGAGCGCAATCAAGTTATCAACACTTCTTCTATGTATTTAGATATTGGAGTTGCCAACAAAGAAGAAGCCTTAAAATTAGGCGTTCGCGTTGGTGATATGGTAACTCCTTATATAGAATTCAGCACGCTTGGTAATTCTGATTATCTCCTTGCAAAAGCCTTAGATAATCGCGTGGGAGTTGCAATTGTGATGCAAGTTTTAGAAAATGTCAATCCTACTACCAATCAATTTTTTGGTGTTTTTACTACCCAAGAAGAAGTAGGACTACGCGGAGCTCAAACCAGTGCTCACAAAGTACACCCTCAAATTGCTATTGCTGTTGATACTGGTATTGGAAATGATGTTCCAGGGGGCGAAAAAGAAGGGCACACTCTAGGAAAAGGTCCTCAAGTTTTAGTTTATGATGGGGGCTTAGTCGCTCACAAAGGATTGCGTAATTTTGTCCTTAAAATCGCTGCCCAAAACAATATCCCTGTGCAAGAAATAAGTGGCAGTGGTGGTAGAACTGATGCTGCAACTATGCATTTAGTGCGCGAAGGAGCCGCTTCCTTATCTTTTGGCGTTCCTGTACGCTACATTCATTCCCACACTTCTGTAGTTCACAAACAAGACATCATAAACACTGTTAAACTTTTAACTTTGTTAGTAAATCAATTAGACGAAAAAAAAGTTAACGAAATTTTATTTCAATAAAAACACTTCCAAAATTAAATAATTTCTCATTGGCAAACTAAATTATTTGAATAAAATATTTTAGTTTGTTTCTTGTAAATAGGCACCTTTTTATAACTTACAATCAAAATAACTCCATTTCAGACCACCTTATTTTGCAAACTTACACACCAACCCACAAGCAAATAATTTACTTTTATTTTTATTTTGGCAAATGCAACAATTAAAAAAAGATTTTTTTAGTATAATATTATTAAGCAATTATTGCTTTTTTGAAGGAGAAATAAAAAAATGGTTTTTGAAAAAATTAAAGCTTTAATTGCCACCCAATTATCTTTAGACGCTTCTACAATTACTTTAGACACTCGTTTTAAAGAAGATTTAGGACTTGATTCGCTAGACGCTTTAGAACTAGTTATGGAAGTAGAAAAAACATTTCAAATCAACATTAGTGATGCAACTTTACAAAATTTTAAAACCGTTCAAGATATCGTTTTTTACATCACCAAAAACACCCCTTAAACTAACTAATTTTCTTTTTCAATCATTTTCACAATTAATTTAAATTTATTCCCACATTATAACACATTATAAAAGTTAAAACAAATATAGAAGGCTTTCGAGTATGACAAAATTAATTTATGATTTTAAACAAATAGAACATAAATGGCAACTTTATTGGCAACAAAATAAGGTGTTCAAAACTCAAGATAACTTTTCACAAAAGAAATTTTATTGTCTTGATATGTTTCCTTATCCTTCTTCTGAAGGGCTTCATGTAGGCCATATTGAAGGTTATACTGCAAGCGATATTATGAGTAGGTTCAAACGCATGCAAGGTTTTAATGTTTTGCATCCTTTTGGTTGGGATTCATTTGGGCTGCCTGCCGAACAATATGCTTTGCAAACAGGCAAACCCCCCCGCACTTTTACTTATGAAAACATCAATAATTTTAAAAAACAAATTCAAAGTATTGGTAAAAGTGTTGATTGGGATAGAGAACTTGCCACCTCAGATCCTTATTTTTATTCCTGGACTCAATGGATTTTTAAAAAACTTTACGAAAAAGGACTAGCAGTTCTCAAAAATACAGAAGTAAATTTTTGCCCTAATTTAGGAACAGTGCTTGCTAATGAAGAAGTAATTTCTAATGAAAAAGGGATGTTTTCTGAAAGAGGCAATCATCCAGTTGTTAAAAAAAAGATGAAACAATGGGTTTTAAAAATAACTCAATATGCAGACAGACTTTTAGACGACCTTAATTTAGTTAATTGGCCTTTAAATGTGAAAGAAATGCAAGCTAATTGGATTGGCAAAAATCAAGGTGCAATCGTCTCTTTTCCAGTTTCTGATCAAAAAATAACTTTAAAAACTTTCACCACTCGCCCTGATACTCTTTTTGGTGTAACTTTTTTAGTAATAGCGCCCGAACACGAATTAGCCTTACAACTCACCAAACCCGAATACCAACAAGCAGTTAACAATTATTTGGAATTAACCAAACAAAAAAAAGACTTAGAAAGAGACATCAATAAAGACAAAACAGGTGTTTTTACGGGTAGTTTTGCAATTAATCCTTGCAATAACACCAAAATTCCTATCTGGATTGCTGATTATGTCCTTCCTCATTATGGCACAGGTGCTTTAATGTCTGTTCCTTGTCATGATCAAAGAGATTTTGAGTTTGCTCAAAAACATGGTCTAAAAATGATTCAAGTTATAACTCCCCCGTCTTCTGATTTGGAAAATCCTACCGCCAACCAAACCAACCCTCCCTTAACTGAAGCTTATACGGGAGAAGGCATCCACATCAATAGTGATTTTTTAAATGGTCTTAATAACGAACAAGCCAAAACTAAAATGTTGCAATTTTTAGAAAAAAATAATCAAGGGTACTCTCATTATACTTATAAATTGCGTGATTGGGTCTTTTCGCGCCAACGATATTGGGCAGAACCCTTCCCCATTTATTATGATGACACCAACAATAAAATTTATACTGATAGCGACGCAAACTTGCCCATAGAACTTCCTTTTTTGGAACAAATCAAACCATCAGGCACAGGCGAATCACCTCTCTCCAAAGCCCATTTTTGGCTATATTTTGAAAAAGATGGCAAAAAATATCGCAGAGATTCTAACACTATGCCACAACTTGCAGGTAGTTCTTGGTACTATATTGGCTATATTTTGAAAAATTATTTGGGTCTAATCCCATTAAATACCACCAAAGCAAAAGAACTACTTGACTATTATTTGCCAGTAGACTTATACATTGGAGGAACAGAACACGCTGTTGGTCATTTACTTTATGCACGTTTTTGGCATAAGTTTTTATACGATCTGGGTTTAGTTTCTACCAAAGAACCTTTTCAAAAATTAGTTAATCAAGGTATTATTTTGGGAAATGATCACACTAAAATGTCTAAATCCAAAGGCAACGGCGTAAGTTCTTCTTTAATGCTTGCACGCTACGGCGCTGATGTACTGCGAATTTATATCATGTTTATGGGTCCGTTAGAAGATATTAAAAGTTGGTGTGAAAAAGGTTTCAAAGGAATACAACGTTTTTTAAATAGAGTTTATCAAATGTTTTCTTTTGCAATGCCAAATGATTTTGAAACTTCTCTAAACGCTATTTATCATCAAACCATTTTTCAAACAACCCAAGATTATGAAAAATTGAAATTCAATAAAGTTATTAGTCAATTAATGATTTTTGTCAATCAAGTTTATAAACATCAAAAAATAGGCAAAAAACAAGCACAGACCTTTTTGCAACTATTAAATCCGATTGCTCCTCACTTGACAGAAGAAATTAATCAAACTATTTTGAAAAATAACAACCAACTAGTTGCTTTAACTTGGCCTTTGCATGATAAAACTCATTTAGAACAACTGCAAGTAAAAATTATTGTTCAAGTAAATAGTAAATTAAGAGCTGTTTTGGAACTTCCTTGTGATTTGTCTTCAGAACAAATTAAAACTCTAGCTTTGCAAGATGCAAAAGTTAATAAGTTTGTATGCCATAAAAACATTCAAAATATGATTTATATTCCCAATAAATTATTAAATATTATTGTTAATTAATCAATATTAACATCAATATTAATTTTTGGTGGCAATTGTTTATTTTAATCAAAACCACTTTTAATTTTAATCTTCAATTTTTAAAATTATTTAAGCACAACTAATATTATTAAGCACTTTCACAAAATTTAATAAAAAAGGTAAGTTAACATGAAATTAAATAAAAAAGGACTTTTAATAGTTCTTTCAGGACCTTCAGGAGTTGGCAAAGCCACTGTGAGAAAAGCTTTGTTTGAAATGACTAATCATAATTTTGTGTATTCTGTTTCTGCTACTACCAGAAAACCGCGACCAGGTGAACAAGACGGTCAAGATTACCATTTTCTAACTAAAGAAGAATTTGAAAAAGGGATTGAAAATAATTGTTTTTTAGAATGGGCTAAATTTATTGATCATTATTATGGAACTCCTAAAAAGCAAATTCAAGATTTTTTAAAACAAGGAAAAGAAGTGTTTTTAGAAATTGAAGTTGAAGGAGCCACTCATTTAAGAAAAAAGCGTATGCCAAACACAGTTTTTATTTTTTTGGTTCCGCCTGAAAAAAAAGCTCTCTACGATCGTTTAAAAAAACGCGGCACTGAACAAGAAGCAAATATTGCAAAACGAATTGCCAAAGCCAATAACGAGTTTCACTTAGCTCACAAATACGATTATATTGTAGTAAATGATGAAGTGGCTAATGCTGCTGACCGTATTATTGCAATTATTAGAGCAGAACATGCCAAAACGAAACGCAGTATTCGTAATTATTTAAAAATATTGGAGGATAATGGTTATGCAGAACAATAGTAAAACAAATAAAAAAAAATACAATAAGGAAGGTTTGATCTATCCTTCGATTGATAAATTGTTGGATCAAATTAATTCCAAATACAAATTAGTTCATATTGCAAGCAAAACTGCTCATGTGATAGAAGCTCAAAAAAAAGAATTGCCTGAACTTGTGTGTAATAAAGTAGTTGGTAAAGCTTTGGAAGAAATTATTAATGATAAAGTTAAATTTGTCTTTAAGTAATTAATATTTAGGTACCATTTCACAATTGATAAAATAAGTTAAATTACAAATAATATTGTGTAATTTAACTATTTTTTTTATAATTGCAATTCATCTCACCTTCCTTTTATTTTTCCACCATTTATTATTTTTAATCACATTTTTTAACTTTGCAAGCGAGGTAAAATCCATGAATAAAACACATTTTAACCACATTTCAGTTCTCAAACAAGAAGCCATAGATTTTTTAAAAATAAAGCCCGAAGGTATTTATGTAGATGCCACTTTAGGACAATGTGGGCATACTATAGAAATTGCAAATCTTTTGCAACAAGGGTTTTTATATTCTTTTGACCAAGATGTAGAAGCTTGCACAAACGCTAAAAAAATCTTGCCCCCACATTTGCCAATTGAAATAATTCATAGCAACTTTTCGCATTTAAAAACCCAATTAGCACAACGAAATGTTTTTCAATTAGATGGTATTTTATTTGATTTAGGGCTATCTTCTTGTCAAATTGACAATCCCCAAAGAGGATTTAGCTATTTGCACAACACTCCTTTAGATATGAGAATGAATGTTAATCAAACAATTACTGCACAATATATTTTAAATAATTACTCCTTTGTACAATTAAAAAATATTTTTAAGGTTTATGGTGAAGTTAAAAATGCTGCTTTGGTTGCCTTAGAAATTATTAAACAAAGACCTTTGTGCACATCTTATGATTTGGTTGCCATCACTGATCGATTTTGCAATCGCCAAAAAGGACATAGTGCTAAAAAAATATTTCAAGCATTGCGTATCGAAGTTAACCAAGAATTAGAATCTTTAAAACAAGCCTTGGAACAAAGTCTTGATTTGTTAAAACCCAATGCCAGGATAGTAGTTATTAGTTTTCATTCGTTAGAAGACCGCATTGTTAAACATTTTTTTAAAAAACATAGTACTTTTGTTTTGCCTAAAAAATTGCCTATTATAATTATGCCCCAAACTCCTTTAAGTATTATTACTAAAAAAGCTTTTTTGCCAAGTGAGGAAGAAATGCAAAATAATTCGCGTAGTATTTCTGCTAAACTGAGGGTAGCTGTCAAAAATGGTTAGTTATCTAAATAAATGAAATAGTTAGCGCGCCTCCTCTAAATATCACCTTTTGCCTCCCAAAACCCCTCTAATTTTGATAAAATATAATATGTGTTATAGCTTTTATTTACACATATTTTCAAGTTGTTTGCCCCAACCAAAACATTAGATGGAGGTTTTTTGTGGTTAAAACAAAAGCAACAACACAAATTTTAATTAATGAAAAAAGAAATAGAAAATTTTTATTAGAAGGAAACTTATGGAAAGTAATTTTTTATTTTACCTTTCCTATCATTATTTATTGGATTTTTCAAAATGCATCAGATGCTATTGATCTTTTTATTTTAAAAAGAAATCAAATTTCAGATAATCAACTTACCTTTGTAAGTCGCGTACATATATTTAAAGGTATTCTTGTTCCTTTTGGTATTTCTATTGCCACAGGAGGAGTTATTTTAGTAGGGCGTGCTTATGGACAAAATAATATTAATAAAATGCACCTTTATTTGGCAAAAACGTTTGTTCTTTCCATTTTAACTGGCTTTATTTTGGTCTTTTTATGCATTTTTGTTTTTAAAAGTTTCATTGCAACTAATATTTTAAAAATTAGTCAAAATGCAATTGAAAACAATGAAGGTATTAAATATTATAATCTTATTATATTGTCGCTTGTTTGTATCATTATAAATACAGTTTTTTTAAGTTTGGAGCGTGCCAAAGGTAATAACAAAATTGCTCTTTTTTTAAATATTTTAAACGCTTCTGCTAAAATTATTTTTTCTTTTGTTCTTTTTCATTATTGGAATTCTTCCATGGTTTCTTTGGCTTTGGCTACTTTGATTTCTAACGGAATTGTTACTTTATTTGCTTTGTGGTTTTTATTTTTTGACAGCAAAAATCCCTTCCGTATTATTTTATCCAAAATCAGTTTTGATAAAGAATTTTTGAAAAAACTTTCTAAATTAGCTATTCCTGTTTGTGCTAGTATTAGTATTTATAGTGTTGGCAAATTAATTGTAAGTATCATTGTTAAAGAATGGTACGGTGATCCTCAAGGAATTAGTAGTTCCCAAATTGGAGCTAATTTAGCCTTAGCAGTAACTATTAATAATGTCTTTTATAATGCACTTAACTCTTTTTCTGATTCCCAAAATGCTATTATATCTCAAAATTTAGGTCATAACAATCTTAATAGAGTCTTTGAAGCATTCAAAAAAATTATTTTTTGTATGTGTATTTTGGCTTTAATAGGTTCTTTGATTAATATTTTTGGTTATAAGTTAATTTTGCCATTATTTCATGATAGTCCTTGGGAAAAGATTCCTAGTTTGGAACAAGATGCTTTCCGTACATTATTATTTTTTGAAACTACTAGCTTATGGTTATCGTGTGGTTCTATTATTATGTTTAATTTTTTATTAGCTTTTAAACGCGTAGGACCTTCGGTTTATCTGAATTTTTTAAGAACTTTAATTCGTATCTTTTTTATTGTTCTTTTTTCCAAACACTTTTTAAATCAAGGTGTAATGGGAGTAGGTTTGAGTATTTTTCTTAGTAATTTTATTTGTTTTATCATTACATTATTAATTTTTGCAACTTTTTATCTTAAATTAAAACGTGATAAAACATTTGAACAAGATTAAATATTTTATATATTGTAATAACTTTTATATTGATAATTATTTAATAATAAGAGATTTTATTATACTCAAATAAAATATTTCCAAATTTAACACTCTTTTAAATTATGTTTTGAATCTCAATATGTAAATAAAAAACCACCCTAAAAGGGTGGTTTTTTTGTCTTTGTGCTGTCTTTTATAATGAGGTTAATAAAGTAAATTATTTATTAAAAGATTTTGTGTTTTTCTTTTTGTCTTTTAGTTTGGGGTTTTTGGGACTTTGTAAAAGTCTTAATCCATTGAAAATAACTAAAAGTGTGCTTCCTTCATGGCAAGTGACTGCCCAAGGTAAATTCATGTCTCCAAAAAGATTACAAAGATTCAAGATACAAACTACTACCATAGCAAAAATAATATTTTGCCAAATGATTTTGCGTAGTTTGACAGCTACTTGGTGAGTATAGATAATTTTTGATAAATCGTTTTGCATTAAAACTGCATCTGCTACATCCATTGCCACATCAGCACCGTTTTGCATCGCAATTCCTACATCAGCAGCTGTAAGGGCAGGAGCATCATTGACACCATCACCTACCATTACTGTAGTGCCTTTTTCTTTTTGTAGTTCTTGAACTTTTTCTAGTTTATAGGCAGGTAGAATATCTCCCCAAGCTGCTTTGAGATGAAGTTTTTTTTGTAAGATGTAAGCGATTTGTTGGGTATCTCCTGTAATTACTGCAGTATAGATGTTTTTATGGTTGAAGTATTGCATTAAATGATAAGCTTGAGGACGTAATTTATCCAAAAGAGCTAAAGCCATAACAATGTGATTATTACAACTAAAATAAACGATGGTTTTGCCTTCGGATAAAAATTTTTGCGTTTGGGCTTGTAAAGATGCACAGATTGGAGTTTGGGTAAAAGCAGTAGCTTTGGCAATTTTATAATGATTGTTTTGATAAAAAGTTTCAAGGCCGATGCCAACTGAGCTAGTAATTTCCATTTGGAGGTGAGATTTGTGGTGGAAATGGTTTTTAATAGCTAGTGCTAAAGGATGGTTGGATTTTTGTTCCATCCCTAATAATATATCTAAATATTTGTGATACTTTTCTTCAGAGATTTCGGGGGATACATAAACATCAGTTACTTGAGGTTTGCCTTCGGTAAGGGTGCCTGTTTTGTCGCATGAAAAAGCTTTGATATCTGCCATTTTTTCCAAAGATCTGCCGTTTTTGAATAAAATCCCTTTTTTAGTGAGGTTAGAAATAGCTGCAAGAGTGGAAGGAATGTCAGCTGCAGCTAGGGCACATGGAGATGATACAGTTAAAAAAATCATTGTTTTGTGTAGCCAAGTGCTAAATTCGAAATTGGGATTACTTGGTCCAGTAAAATGTAGTATTCCTGCAAGACCAAGGACAACAACAACTGTTGCCATAACGGTTTTTACATAAATTGGTTCTATTTTTTTAATTAAAGTAGCAGTTTTGGAAATATTGTTTTGGGTTTGGCTTACTAATCTTACAATTTGGGCAAAAACAGTCTTTTCGTTAGTAGCTGTGACACGCATAACAAAATGGTTGCTGCCGTTAATGGTGCTGCCGTAGACAAAATCGCCTGGTTGTTTGTCACAAGGAATGCCTTCGCCTGTAATGTTAGCTTCGTTAATGTTGGGATTGCCCGAAACAATGACGCCGTCAGTAGGGATTTGGTCGCCTGGTAAAATTAAGACTAAATCATTGATTTTGAGTAGTTTGGAAGGAATAATTTCAGTACTGCCGTCTTCTTTTTGTAATCTTGCTTCTGCTACTTGAAGCTTTAAGAGATTTTTGATTTCTTTTTGACTTTTTGCCTCAACGTATTCTTCTAAAAAAGAAGCTCCTGAAAATATGACAATTAATAAAATGCCGTCGTTGTAGTTTTTCAAATATAAAGCTCCCAAAGCCGCTAAAGTCATTAAAATATGAATGTTGGGAGTGAATTTTTTAAATTTGCAAGTATCTTGCCAAGTTTCTATAAAGCCTTCTAAAATAACATGATAGCCGATTAAAAATAAAAGTGACAAAGAAACAAGAACTAATACTAGTGTGTTTGTGCAATTGTGAGAATGCAAATATAGAGCAAATAAACTATATAAAAATGTTCCTATAACAAAACAAATTAATGGTTTTTTATCGTTGTGTTCGTGATTGTGGATGGATGAAGAATTGCTGCAACAAGACAAATTTTTGTACCTCTTTGCTTAATTTTTTTGGATAAATATAATTGTAAATATTTTAGTAATGTAAAGTATGTTTGGAAAAAGTGTTAATGGATGAGTTGTTTGTTAGTTTTGGGTTTTTAGTTTCGCATTTGCAAAATTTTTTTAATAAAATGGCGTTTTGAATTCAAAACATGTAAAAAAAATTCCAAAAAAATCTGGAATTTTTTAAAGTTAATAATTATTAATTTTCAGAATTTTGAGAAAAATCTTCTTCTTGTGGAGGGTTATCTAGCAAATCTTGGTATTTGTTTTTGATGCAATTTTCAATTAGTTGACGGGTTTCTGAATTGATGGGATGAGCGATATCTCTAAAGTTGCCTTTGGAAGTTTTTCTACTTGGCATAGCAATAAATATACCTCTTTCTCCTTCTATAATTCTGATGTCATTAACTACAAATTGGTTTTCAAAAGTGATTGAAGAAACTCCTCTTAATCTACTTTCACCGTTGATTTTTCTAATTTTTACATCGGTAACTTTCATTTCTTAAGCCTCCAGTTTTGCTTCATTTTATATTAAATGCTAAATTATTATTCGTTATTTATTATGAATTATTTATGGTTTGTGTAATGATACAAATTAAAAATTACAAATAAAATATAAATAATAATTGGATGCAGTTAATATTTTAATGGTTTTTTTATTTAAAAAAAGATTAATATTTAATTTTTTGATATTGATGTTTAATATCGGAAAAAGGGAAAATCATTTCCTAATGAGCTTTGTGATTTATTTTCAATATGAAAAGTTTTATTATTTTATGACATATTAAAAAAAATAAACCATTTAACAGTTAATTTTTGAAAAGTTTCTAAAGTTACCTGTTCGGCTCTAATTTGTAAAGGGATGTGATGTTGTAAGAAAAAAGGAATAATGTTTTCTTTGGATAACAAAAATTGACAAGATAAGTTGTTGAGTAAAGTTTTTCTTTTTTGTTTAAAGGAAGCTTTTACAAACTTGATAAATTGTTGCAATAAAGTAGGGCAAATGTTGTTATTTTTAGTAAGTTTAATAACAATACTGTCTACTTTGGGTGCAGGAAAAAACATATGTCTTTTAACTTCTTGGATTTTTTCAATACTAAATAGAAATTGAATAATTACAGATAAAGCGTTATAATTTTTGTTATTGGGTTGAGCCAGTAAACGCATTCCTACTTCTTTTTGAATCATAATAGTAGCATCATTAATTTGGGGAGTGTCAATAATTTTAAAAAGAATAGGTGAGGTAATATAATAAGGTAAGTTACCAATTAAACTTAATTGAGAGTTAGGACTAAAATAATGATCAAAATCTTTTAATAAATCTCTTTTTAAAAAATCATCATAAATGATATTAACATTGTTATGATTTTCAAAATTTAAAAAAGGTTTGAGAGTAGCATCAATTTCATAGGCTAAAACATGTTTAGCTTGAGGGACAATAATTTTGGTTAAAGCACCTTTGCCAGGTCCAATTTCTAAAACATTTTTGTCTGTGATGGAAGCCTTAGTTACAATTTTGTTTAATAAATTAACATCTGTTAAAAAATTTTGACTGTATTTTTTTTTGGTTGTATGATGCATTTGATTTCCTTAAATAAAATTGATATGGATGTTGGCTTTTGGGATTTGTTGTTAGTTGAGAATTGGGGAAGTTGTTTGGGAGGGGTTTATAGGGGAAGTTTTGGATTTATAAAGGGCGATAAAAAAATTTATTATCTTGTTTAGGACTACTTTTGATTAAACTTTTAATAATGGGGGATTCTTCTTTCAGACTTTTGAGTCCTCCCTTAGATTTAATTAAAATTTTGGTTTCAAATTTAGGCTTACTTTCGGAATAAGCATTTTGAAAAGCAGCATTACTTGAAGTATAATATTTAATATAATCGCGGTTTTGGCTGTGATATTTTTGCTTAATGTGTGCAATTTGTTCTTGGTTTTGGTCGTTATCATCTAAAATGTGCCAAATACTTCTATTGAGAAAATCATTACATAAATTTTTTAAAATGGTATCCTTACTATTTTTAAGATGTAGGATTAAACCGTTCATATAATAATCATCAATTGCTAAGTATTTGTCTAGGTCAGTTTGATTGTTTACAAAATTGTAAAAAGGTTGGATGTATGGGTCTACAGGATAGTTATTTTGTAATAAATCACATAAACGTTTACAAATTTTTTCTAAAATAGTGCTATAAGCTCTTACTTTGGGATGATAATAAACTTGCCAGAACATATGATAGCGGTTAATTAAATAATTTTCAATAGCAAAAACACCACTTTGTCTAAAGGCAATACATTTTTCGTTATTTTTGCTAGGATGAGGCTCAATTATCATGCTACGCATTAAACGTTCTAAATCGATATGCCCATAAGTGGCACCTGTAAAATAAGAATCTCGTTCTAAATAATCTAGTCTGTCAATATCAATTTGACTAGTTAAAATTTGTTCTATTAAGGGAAATTTCTTTGTTTTTTCAATCACACTAGCTACATCGTTTTTGAAATCAGGGCTTATTTGGTCTAATAAAGCCCCAATTTCTTTGTTATTTTTGATGATGCGTGCACTTTGCGTTTCGTGGTTTACGTCAAATAAGGTTTCAAAAGAATGAGAATAAGCACCGTGTCCAATATCATGTAACAAAGAAGATACTAGTAAAATTAATTTTTGGGTTTCAGAAAAGTGTTTTTTAATATTTGTGATTTTTAAAAACCGTCTTGCAAGTTCATAAACACCTAAACTGTGTGTAAAACGAGAATGTTCTGCTCCATGAAAGACGATGTTAGCGCCGCTTAATTGTTTTATACGTCTTAATCTTTGGAAAACGGAAGTATCAATTAATTTTTCAATCAATTCGTATTCCAGATAAATATAACCGTAGATAGGGTCACGAAAAACTTCAGATCTGAGAAACTTTTTAAAAGATGGATTGGTTGTTTGCATTGATTTTATTGAGGATAATTTTTAATTAAGTTTATTGGGTTTTTGTAATTTTTATCCTTATCCGTTTTACCTCCTTCTTGTTGTTTGCGTTTTTAAGAAGAGTTTTTATTGAGCGAAAGACACAAATGAAAGGAAATTTATGTCTTTCGTTCAATAAAAAAATAAAATAATTGTTAGTTATATTGTTAGTTTTGCTAAGGATTGAAAATAAATATAGGTTATAAGGTCTTTGGGGTGAGTTTCAAGATCCTTATAACGCAAGAATTTAAGTTGACAAAATTATTTATTTTTTTATTTTTTAATGATTTATTTCAGTAATTTAACAGTATCGCCATTTTTAAGTAAAAAAGCACTGCCGTCATCGGTATCTAAGTGGCATTCAAGTTTAAAATCGTGGTGTACTCTGCACAAAACTTGTTTTAAGATGCCAGGTTTAGTGCCTTCAATTTCAATACTTACCATTTGTTTGTCAGTAATGCCAAAATTTTTTGCATCTTGGGTAGATAAATGAATATGTCTGTTGGCAATAATAACACCTTCTTCAATGTCTACTTGACCTTTGAGACCTATTAAAGTGGCTTTGCCTGAACCTTTAATATCGCCTGAAGATCTAACAGGAGCTGTAAATCCGTGTCTTAAAGCATCGCTTTGACTAATTTCTACTTGGTCAAAAGGTCTTGTGGGTCCTAAAATCCGAACTTGTGGAAGAATTTTTCCTGATGGACTCATAACATCAATTTTTTCTTGGGCTGCAAATTGTCCTGTTTGTTTGAGGGGTTTGAAAAAAGTGAGTTGATAATTTTTTTGACCGAATAAAATATCTAGTGTTTCTTGTGATAGGTGAGTGTGTCTTCCTGAGATTCCTATTGGAATGTGATACATGTTTGCCTCCATTGTTTGCATTTACAGCTTTATTATAACATTTTTATTATAAAATGCCTCTTATTTTCTACATATTTTGATTTTTTTATTGAAGAATTGGTAAAAAGTTTTTGTGCATAAATAGTATATAATTTTTAGTAATTTAATTTATTATAACATGAATTATTAGAAATATTCAAGGTAATTTGTTTATTTTGTTGTTTTATTGTTTTGTTATGATATATTTATTTAATGACAAATAAAAAGACCCTTTGTAAAAAGAGTCTGGGGTTTAAAGGTATTAATTAAAAGGTTTGTAAGTTAAAATAATAATTTATTAAATAAATATTGTTTTTGTTCATCAGTTTTATTTAATAAATCTTTCATTAAAGAATTGATTAAATTTGTTTTTTCTTCTATTTGTTTTAAGGTTTTATTTTAAAAAGTGGCTATTTCATTTTGTGTTTCTAATGGGGGAAGAGTTATTTTTATTTTTTTTATTATCTTTTGGGTGAAATGGGGAATGTGTCCTTGTTTTAAATTTTTTTGAATTTCATTTTCTTTTTGTTTTAAATAAAAATAGAAATACAAAACATTAAAAGAATCATCTTTAGATTTTAAAATTTGTAAATTTTGAGCAGCCCAAAAAGGTTTAGTATGGAAATGAATATAACCACAACTACCTACACTAGTTATAGTTATAGTATTTTCAGGAGTATTAGATTTGTTATAAGATCCTTTGGGTTTTATACCTCCACCCCACACTTCGTAATCTCCATTTTTTTCACAATCTGATATATGTAAATCTGTTCTATCATCAAGAGTAATGTCTTTTGGTGGTTTTGGAGATTTCCAAAAGATATAGATATTTTTAGCTGTTGTGCAATTTTGTAATAATTGTTCTAAAGTATATGGTTCTTGTGGTAGTTCAATTGTTTCTTTGTCTTGGACGTCAATAAATACAGTTGCTAAATTGTTATTTGCATCTTTAATTTTAGTATCTAGAATATATTTATTGTTCATATTAGAATTATAAGAAGGTGTTTGTAGAGTATTTAATTGAAATATATCTTTAATTAGACTGCCCCAAAAAAATGGAAATGGTTAAGAGCAACAAAATACCCAAATTATTTATTAATTAAAAATAAATAGTTTGGGTATTTTTTGTACCCAAATGCAAAAAGGAGAAAAGATGTTAGAAGCTGAACGCGCATTGTTGGGTGCTTTGTTTTTAAAACCAGAAAAGATTGATACTGTTGTAAATTTAATTAACACTAATAACTTTAATGATTCCAAACATCGATATATATTTAAGACAATGAAACAACTCAAAATTCTAAATCGAGAAATTGATTATGTTTCAGTTAGTTCCACTTTACAAAATCAAAATAGCTTAAGCAAAATAGGAGGTATTGATTATTTTACCAAATTACCTGAAATGCCTCCTTCAAATCAATATTTAGAAACATATATTGATTTAATCAAGGAAAAATCGCTCAAAAGAGATTTGTTAAATCTAATCCATCAATTACCTACTGAATTATCTAAAACTAAAAATATTAATAATTATTTACAAACAGTCAAAAATCAAGTAGAAATCTTTATTCAAAGCACTAAATCACCATTTATTTCCACTAAAACCTTAATTCCTTACATTCGAGAAAGTATTATTACTAACGATAACAATAACCAACTTACAGGAATTAAAACAGGGTTTAACAATCTTGATGAATTAGTTTCTGGTTTCAAACCCAAACAATTAATTATTTTAGGAGCTAAAACAGGTATGGGTAAAACCGCTTTCATGTTAAATTTAGCTACAAATATTACGCAAATATTTGATAAAAATAAAAAAACCAAACAGCAGTAATTTTTAGTTTGGAAATGACAGCAGAAGAATTGGGTATTGGGATGCTTTCGTCGTCATCACAAATCCCTTTAAAAAAACTACAACATAAAAACTTAACCAAAGAAGATAGATTTGCTTTAGGTATGGCAGAAAATGATTTAACAAAATTAAATATTTTAATTGATGATGACAGAAACAACAAAATTGAAGATATCAAAAACAAATGTAGACAAATAAAATACACCAAAGGACTTGATGTTGTTTTTATTGATTACCTCCATTTATTAAAAGAAGACCAAAATTTTAATACTTATCAAGCAACAGCAGTAATTTGAAGAGAGCTCAAAAAACTAGCAAGTGAACTTAATATTCCCATAATAGCTTTAATTCAAATGAATCGCGCAACAAACATAAGAGAAGTTAAATTACCACAATTAAAAGATTTAAGAGATTCAGGAACCATCGAACAAGACGCTGATGTTGTAATGTTTTTGCACCGCGAAAGTTATTACCAAAAACCCGATAATAACCCATACACTAATTTAATTATTGCCAAAAATCGCAGCGGACAACTAGGTGAATGTAATTTTAATTTTTATAAACAAATCCAAAAATTTGAAGTTTTAGAATAAAAAAGGAAATAATAAAATGAATCAATTAACTAATTTACATTTCAAAAATATTAATGTTTTCAATCATAAAACTTTGTGTGTCAACATCACTAAAAATATAGTTTTTCCAACTTGTTTTAACAAAATCTTTGATGAATATATGTTGGAATCTCACGCTAAATTAAATAAATATTTAACTGATAACAACTATAACTCTCAAAGCCAAAAAGCAATCCGTGGAAAAATCAATGAATACCTCATTTTGTTATATTTTCATCAAAAAGGAATAACCAATCTTTATCCACAAGCCTATTTATTTTTCATCCCAGATATTAAATTTGATTTAGTATTATTCTCCCAAACCAAGCGCATAATTGCCTTCAATTTCAAAACATGCCTTCGTGATCGTTATAAACAAACAATCATCGAAGCTCAACAAATTAAAAAACTAGATGCCCGTTTTGAATTTTATTTATTAACTAACAACGCCACAGAAACCCAAAGACTCAACAATAAAATTATAAATGGCAAAGTTCAAGGCATAAATCAAATCATTAATTTATTTTCTAACAAAGCCAATCAATTTTTACAAAACTTACTTACAAACAATTTCATTCCTTTTTCACCAATTAATTTAATTAAAAGCGTTGTGCACTCAAATGACAAATAAATTAATCGTTTTTGAAGGAATAGATGGTAGCGGAAAAACTACTTTAATTAAACAATTAAAAAAATATTTAAAAAATCAAAAAAAAATAATCATTTGTCAAGGATTAGGAAGTTCTTCAATCGGTAAACCAATTAGAAAATTATTTTTATATCAAGAAAATTTATCACCCAACACAAGATATTTAATAAGTTTAGCAAACATGACACAAACCCAAGAAGAACTCGTTATTCCTGCTTTATTAAAAGGTTATATTGTTTTAGTTGATCGTTGGTATGATTCTACTTTTGCTTATCAAAGTGATGATATCAACCTTGATTCTGGCGACAAAATATTAACTTCAAAAATCATCAATCATTTTCTAATTAAACCTAAATTAACCTTTTATCTAGACATCGACCCTAAAATAGGATTAAAAAGAAATCAAACTCAACTTAATCATAAATTAGAAACTATCGAACAAAAACCCATAACTTACTTTCAAAATGTTCGTAAAAATTATTTAAATCAATATCAATACTGTAATAACCAAAATTGCAAACACGAAAATTGTAATTATTTTTTAATTAATGCTACACAACCTAAAAATAAGATTTTAAAACAAATAATTAAAATATTAAATATCAAAAACACATGAATATATAAATATTTAAAAGAAGGTAAAATAAATGGAAAACTCATTAACTTTTTTATCACAAACCGATATATTTATCAAACGTCATAAATTACAAATAAAACTCTTAAAAACGATAATTGATAAAAACAACATAAAAATCAATAAATTATTTAACCTTTTACCATCTAAAAATCCTTATTCGGACACTTATTTTGAAATAGAACTAGATATTCAAGACCTTTTCGAAATAAACGAAGAACTCCAATCCACAATTGAAATAGTCCAAAAATACTACATTGTAGGTTTTCAAAAATTGAAAGAAAAATTAATTTCTTTAAATCAATATCAAAGATTGTATGAAATAGACTCAATTCATCTTTACAATCACATTTGTAAAAATATTTTTGAACTTAATATTTTCTCACGTGTTTATCTAGATTCATCCCTTTTATATGGATTAAATCCTTTAACAATTAATATTGTAAAACAACATAATAAATTAAATAATAAGGAGAATAAATAAAATGAAAACAATAAAACAAACCCATTTCCGTACAGATGGCAAAACAATTAAAAAAATCACCGAATACGCTCTCCAAACAAGAAATAAAACTAAAACGACATGGTTTCGATATGATGGCAAAACAATTTACTCCATCTACGAATACAACTCACAAACTGGAAACCAAATAAAAGATACCTTTTTCCAACTCGACGGCAAAACAATCCATTTCATTGACTAATACAACCAAAATGGAAATTATCTAACAACTCATTACTCAACCAGCGATTACTTAAAAAAACGAACAAAAAAACCAAAAAACAAAATAAGGAGAACAAAAAAATGAAAACAACAATCAAAGAAATACACTATAACTAAGACGACGGCATAACAATAGATTACATCGACGAATATGACAAAAACGGTAATTTTATTCAAGCAATAGAACCAAACAAACCAATAAAAAATAGGAGAAACAACCAAAATGAGTAAATCAACCATAAAAGAAATAATTAACGATTGGTCCCAAAGAGTAACTCAAGAATTAAGAAACAATAAATTAATTAAAAAAACTTGTTATTACGAAGATAACAAAACAATTCACTTTATTGAAGAATATAGCCCAATAACTGGCAAACAAACTAAATACACTAGTTACAACCGCGATGGAACAGTTAAATTTAATACCGAAGACAACGAATAAAACAAAAACCAAACCCAAAAAAATAGGAGAAAAATAAACATGAATAAAAAAGAATTAATTAAAAAAATCGCCGAAATTAATAAAACCCCAATAACAAAAACTGAGGAATTTTACAACTCATTGGAAATTGCATTAATCGAAGCCATCACATCCAATGAAGAAGTGGTTTTATCACCTTCTATCGGTAAATTTATCTTAAAAACTAGAAAATCTTATGTAGGGAGAAACCCCCAAACGGGCAAAAAACTAAGAATACCTGCCAAAACAGTTATTGCCTTCAAATTATCTAAAACTATCAAAGATGAAATTAAAGATCTAAAATTAAAATAAAAAAATAACGAGAACCCAAAAAAATGAATATAATTGTAAAAACCATATTACAAACTTTATTATTTTTTAACGCTTCCAATTTTATTCTATGAAGCACTAAATTATTTTCAACCAAGTTCAAAAACTTTAAGTATTATAATAATCACATTAACAATAAGTTCAATTTTCATTATTATATATACAATAAATAATTCAGAAGCCGATAAATAACGAAAAAAATTACGAAAAGGAGAAAATAAAAAAATGTCTAAAAAAACGGAACAGTGCATTCATTCCGACCAAGGCACAGTTTATCAATCACAAAAAGTCCAACAAACACTAATTAAAAAAGGTTTTTTAATCAGTATGTCAAGAAAAGCTACTCCACGTGATAACGCTGTAATTGAAAACTTTTTCGGCCAAATGAAAACTATCTTACAACATCAACATCCTTTTTTATTTCAAAAATCACCTGAAAAAGTTAAAAAAATAATCAATTATTTCCCTAAATTTTGGAACAATCAATGGATTTTAGCTAAATTAAATTATTCATCACCTTCTCAATATTGTCAAAATCTTATATAAATTATTTTTTAATTTATTTTAATGTTTAGCCTTGAAAAAGAGGTTACCTTTTTGCACATTTTTTTAATTAAAATAACATAATTATGTAAAAAAATAATTATAATTTCATTTTCTTACCACTTTTTTAACTTTTTTTACCTAACTATATAGTGTAAAGAAAAAATATTTAATAAAAATATCTTTTGAAACTAATGAATTATTAAAAGTTTTAGAAACTTTTTGAAATTTAAAAAAAATATTTCCTTAGTTTGAAAAGATATGAAATTATCTACTTAATTTTAAGTCTTAAAGAACAATTTTAAAGACAAAATTTGTCTAAAAAAACGGAACAGCGCAGCCCCTTTACAAAAACTCTTTACAGATATCACTTATTTCAAAACTCCACAAGGATTTTTATATTTTTCTTGTATTATTGATTCTTTTAATAACCAAACCAAACAACAAAAGGAACAGTTTATCAATCTTTAAAAATCCAACAAACACTAATTAAAAAGGTTTTTAAATAATTATGTCAAGAAAAGCTACCCCTCGTGATAACGCTGTAATTGAAAACTTCTTTGGTAAAATGAAAAGTATTTTATAATTCCAACATCTTTTTTTATTTTTTATATTAAGTATTTTTTTAATAATATTGTTTTTCAAAATTGTTTCTCTTCAATGGGTTTATTTATTTAAAGCTTATCATATTATTGAGGGTTAATATTTTGCGTTAAGTTATTGTTGTATTGAATTGATGATGATATATTTAAAAAAAATATAATAATTTGTTTATTTTATTATGTATTTTTTTTTATATTTGTTATATATAAATATAAAGGTTAAATAAATTAAAAATAAGGATGGATTAAAATGTTATTACGCCCAAGACAAAAACAACTTGTTGATAAAATAATTAAAGTTTTAGAACAAAGAAATAAATCTTTTTTTATTGCTCCTACAGGTTCTGGTAAAACCATTATGTTATCTTTTATATTGAAACACTGTTGTGTTCTAAAACTTTAGAAAATTTTTATTTTTAATTAAAAATAAATAAAATATTTTCTTAAACATCAATTAAATAGATTAATTATTTATCATTATTTAATAATATTATTCGAATTTTTATAAATTTAAAGTTTTTTATTTAAAAATTTTAAATAAAATAAAAATTAAGTTTATTCTTTATAATTTACTCTATAAAATTTATATGTTTTATATAAAATAAAAACATTTAAAAAAAGTAAATTTATTATAGTTAACATTATAAATAAAAAAAATTTATTTTTGTGAAAATAATTTAGTTTATTTTTTTCTTTTGTTTCACCTAATTCATTATTTGTTTTACTTAATTGTTGTTCGGTTTGTTCTAATTTAGTTTTTGTTTCACCTAATTCATTATTTGTTTCACTTAATTGTTGTTCATTTTGTTCTAATTTAGTTTTTGTTTCACCTAATTCATTATTTGTTTTACTTAATTGTTGTTCGGTTTGTTCTAATTCATTATTTGTTTTACTTAATTGTTGTTCATTTTGTTCTAATTTAGTTTTTGTTTTACCTAATTCATTATTTGTTTCACTTAATTGTTGTTCATTTTGTTCTAATTTAGTTTTTGTTTCACCTAATTCATTATTTGTTTTACTTAATTGTTGTTCGGTTTGTTCTAATTTAGTTTTTGTTTCACTTAATTGTTGTTCATTTTGTTCTAATTTAGTTTTTGTTTTACCTAATTCATTATTTGTTTCACTTAATTGTTGTTCATTTTGTTCTAATTTAGTTTTTGTTTTACTTAATTGTTGTTCATTTTGTTCTAATTTAGTTTTTGTTTCACCTAATTCATTATTTGTTTTACTTAATTGTTGTTCATTTTGTTCTAATTTAGTTTTTGTTTTACCTAATTCATTATTTGTTTTACTTAATTGTTGTTCGGTTTGTTCTAATTTAGTTTTTGTTTCACCTAATTCATTATTTGTTTTACTTAATTGTTGTTCGGTTTGTTCTAATTTAGTTTTTGTTTCACTTAATTGTTGATTTGTTTGTTCTGATATAGTTTTTGTTTCACCTAATTCATTATTTGTTTTACTTAATTGTTGTTCGGTTTGTTCTAATTTAGTTTTTGTTTCACCTAATTCATTATTTGTTTTACTTAATTGTTGTTCGGTTTGTTCTAATTTAGTTTTTGTTTTACTTAATTGTTGTTCATTTTGTTCTAATTTAGTTTTTGTTTTACCTAATTCATTATTTGTTTCACTTAATTGTTGTTCGGTTTGTTCTAATTTAGTTTTTGTTTTACTTAATTGTTGTTCATTTTGTTCTAATTTAGTTTTTGTTTCACTTAATTGTTGTTCATTTTGTTCTAATTTAGTTTTTGTTTCACCTAATTCATTATTTGTTTTACTTAATTGTTGTTCGGTTTGTTCTAATTTAGTTTTTGTTTCACTTAATTGTTGATTTGTTTGTTCTGATATAGTTTTTGTTTTACTTAATTTTTGTTCATTTTGTTCTAATTTAGTTTTTGTTTTACTTAATTGTTGTTCATTTTGTTCTAATTTAGTTTTTGTTTTACCTAATTCATTATTTGTTTTACTTAATTGTTGTTCGGTTTGTTCTAATTTAGTTTTTGTTTCACCTAATTCATTATTTGTTTTACTTAATTGTTGTTCATTTTGTTCTAATTTAGTTTTTGTTTTACCTAATTCATTATTTGTTTCACTTAATTGTTGTTCGGTTTGTTCTAATTTAGTTTTTGTTTTACTTAATTGTTGTTCATTTTGTTCTAATTTAGTTTTTGTTTTACCTAATTCATTATTTGTTTCACTTAATTGTTGTTCGGTTTGTTCTAATTTAGTTTTTGTTTTACTTAATTGTTGTTCATTTTGTTCTAATTTAGTTTTTGTTTTACTTAATTGTTGTTCATTTTGTTCTAATTTAGTTTTTGTTTCACCTAATTCATTATTTGTTTTACTTAATTGTTGTTCGGTTTGTTCTAATTTAGTTTTTGTTTTACCTAATTCATTATTTGTTTTACTTAATTGTTGTTCGGTTTGTTCTAATTTAGTTTTTGTTTCACTTAATTGTTGATTTGTTTGTTCTGATATAGTTTTTGTTTTACTTAATTTTTGTTCATTTTGTTCTAATTTAGTTTTTGTTTCACCTAATTCATTATTTGTTTTACTTAATTGTTGTTCGGTTTGTTCTAATTTAGTTTTTGTTTTACTTAATTGTTGTTCATTTTGTTCTAATTTAGTTTTTGTTTCACCTAATTCATTATTTGTTTTACTTAATTGTTGTTCATTTTGTTCTAATTTAGTTTTTGTTTTACCTAATTCATTATTTGTTTTACTTAATTGTTGTTCGGTTTGTTCTAATTTAGTGTTTAAAGTTTCAATTGTTTGATCTTTTGCTATTAAAAAATCAATCAATTTTTCAGCATAAATGTATTTTTTATATAATTGTTCATGTTTATCTTTTAAAGCAATTATAACTGTTCCAACTGCGGGGTCAGACATATATTTCCGTATATTTAATTCTTTTATTGGATCATATTCTTCTAAAGGAATTATTGGTTTTTGACATGTTCTAGGAACTTGTTTTTCGCATCTTTCTTTTTCTTTTTTATTATATATCTTTGGATTATATTCACTTTCGTAATTAATTTGTTGAATTTGTTCATATATTTTATTTGTTTTTTGGAACTTTAATATGTTTTGTTTAGATACGAAATATGATATCCAAAAAAAGAAAATAAAAAAAAATATTATTGAAAATAAACAAACAATTATTGAACAAAAATAATGTTTATTTTTATAAATGTTTAACATGATGTATATACTTTCTAAAGTGTTGTGCTTATTATTTTTAAATTATAAAAAAAAATTTAATATTATTGAAAACTTCTTTGATTTGTTTTTCGTTGTTTTTTAAAATGGGGATTTAATTTTCCGAACAAAGGAACAAATTTTTTTGTAAATAATGTAATTGATTATTATCTTTTATAAAGGTAATTATTATTTTTTAACTACCTAATTTATTATAATTAAATTTATTTATTTTTTTAATAAATTTTTTAATAAATTTTGCGCTGTTCCGTTTTTTTTAGACAACTTTTGTCTCTAAAATTGTTCTTTAAGACTAAAAAAAATTAAGTAAATAATTTAATTTAGCTAAAATCCATTGATTGTTCCAAAATTTAGGGAAATAATTGATTATTTTTTTTACTTTTTTGGTTGATTTTTGAAATAAAAAAGGATGTTGATGTTGTAAGATAGTTTTCATTTGGCCGAAAAAGTTTTCAATTACAGCGTTATCGCGTGGAGTTACTTTTCTTGACATACTTGTTTAGTGTTTTTTATTTCTAAAGTTTGAAGTTTTTTATTAGGAAAAAATATGTTTATAATAGTTTGTTTAATAAAAACAATTGTATTTTTAATTAATTTAAAAATAGGTTTAAAACCAGTAATGATTAATATTGTAAATAGAGTTGTTTGTATTCCATCCAATCTTCTTTCCATGATTTCAGCAGCGGTAAATCCTTTAGTGTAATTTAATATAAAATTGCTAATTATTGTAAATATTGAAAAAATCCACATTATTTCCTACTTTCTTAATAATTTTTATAAATTTTATTCATTTATTTTTAGATAATTTCTTTTTATTTTTAAAGGTTTTATTGGAATGATGCAAATTTATCCATTTACCTTTGTGGTTTTTGGTGGTTGAACGGTCTTTAAAGTAAGTTCCTCGGTATGCTTCGGTCATTGCATCGCTCATATTATTTCTCCTTTTATTTTAATTGTAGTTTTTTGACTTCATCTTTGATTGGTTTTGACATTTTAAAACTAACAACCGTTTTTGCGGGTATTTTTAAGTTTTTGCCAGTTCTTTTTCCTGTTTTTTTTCCTGTTTGTTTATTGATGATGAATTTAGTTTCGGGAGTTGTGTGGGCTTTTCTAGTTTTTAAGATGAATTTACCAATTTTAGAGGATAAAACCACTTCTTCATTTGATGTGATTGCTTTAATTAGAGCATTCTCAAATGAGTTGTAAAACTCTTCGGTTTGGGTTATTGAGGTTTTATTTACCTCAGCTATTGATTTAATTAATTCTTTTTTATTCATATTTTTTCTCCTTTTTTTATAAAAAAAGTCCCTTTTGGGGACTTAATTTTTTAAATATTATTTGGTTTTGTTATCTAAAAAAATGACATTTTGAATAATTACTTTGGATGTGGTTCGCGTTTTACCTTCGTTGGTGGTATATTTTTGGATGGATAATGCGCCTTCTGCATATATTTTTGAACCTTTATTTAAATATGTACTCATGGTTTCAGCTTGATTTCTAAAAACGACACAAGGGATGTATTGAACTTTATCTTTATTGTTAATTGCTAAATTGAAATCTATTTTAGGTATTTGTTCGTTGTTGCTATTGATATATTGTTTTTCTAGGTTATGAGCGATATTACCGATTAATTGAACTTTATTTAACATATTTTATTCTCCTTATTTTTATAATTTGGGTTTAGTTTTTTGATGGCGTCTTTTTTTAAGTTTTCTATTTGTTTTAAAGTTAAATTTAGTTTTTGGGCGATGGCATGATTGGATAGGGGTTGTTGATTAGGTTCATTGTTTTTTTCTAATGAGATGCCAAAATTTAAACAAATAACATTGAATTCATTTTTACTTAGTTTAGTTTTTAGTTTTTTTATTAATAATTCATGTTTTACTTGTTTTAGCCATAATTGATGTGGATTAAGGATTTTATCCCAATTAGGTTGTTTGTATTGTTCTTCTTTAAAACTGATATTGTTTGGTTTGTTTGTTTTTTGGGGGATTGAAGGTGAATGGCTTTTTCTTATTAGTTCATTGATTGCAAATTTTATTTTTGGAGTTGCATAAGTAACAAAGTCATAGCCTAAATCTTGGTAATTATTAAGGGCTTTGATTAATCCTAAAATCCCTTCTTGATATAAATCTTCTTTAGTTAAAACTCGAGGATAATATTTAAATTGATAAGCTAGTTTTTTTACTAAAGGTAAATGAAGTTCGATTAATTGATTGCGAATTTCTAAATTCTTTTTATTTTTTAAAAAATCTTTAAATAATTTTTGTCTTAACATTCAATTCCTCTCTAAAAACATTTTTAGAAAAGATATGAAATTATTTTTTTAGTCTTTGAAACAAAAAAAAGACTAACTTAATAGTTAGTCTTAAAGAATTTTTAAAAAACAAAAAAGTGTCTAAACTTTTGGAACACCTCATATGTATCAAAAAAAAATAGAAGTGGTACCAAAAAAACCTTAATTTATCACTTTGAAATGACCACTCAAACCTTCCAAGAAATCGGTTATGTTTTACCTTATAAAATAGAAACTTATTATTAATCAAAAAAACTAGGAGTTAAAATAAATGAATTTTCAAGAAAAAATAAAAAATATTCAAATCAACTTCCCTATGTCAGTTTTATTAAAAAAATTAAATATAATACCACCAAAATTCAATCCCAAATATCGTTTTCCTTGTCCCATTCATCAAGGACAAAACCCAACTTGTTGCCATTTAACTTCAGATAATAAAATTCATTGTTGGAAATGTTGTAAAGATTACGATATTATTGATGTTTATATGGAAATAAGAGGAATTAAAACCTTCAATAACGCTCTTGAAAAAACGTAATTTATTAAAAAAAGTGCGCGCAATTGGGTGGTAAGTTTTATAAAAATTATAGTTTTAATTAATTTTTATAAATCCTATAATTAATAATTTAAATGGGAATAAAATCCATTTTATGATTGTTTTTATAATGTTAAAGATATAACCTAAAAAAACTAAAAAGGTAATAAAGATTAAAATGTAAAAAAAGAGATAAAATGAAACTAATTATTGTTCCTGTACTGTTTAATAAATTGCCTAAATGAAAATAAACATCTTTAATGTCAATTATGTTGTTGAAATTGTTTTTAAGTAATGATATAATAATAATAATAGCATATAGTCCATTTATCTTTAAAATAAAATGGTCTATTGTTAAATTTAATTACGATGTTCCATTTTTAAATATAATTTTTAGTTTTAAAATTGTTTTTTAAAACTAAAAATTAATTAGATAATGTCATATCTTTTCAAACTAAGAAAATATTTTCTTAGTTTGAAAAGTGTTGATAATTTTTTTTTTGTTAGTTTAATATAAAAAAATAAAAATGAGGTATATAAAATAATGAAATTAGATATTAAAAAAAATTATTTTTTTAATAAAAAATATTTTAAATTTACATTTGTATTTTTTTTGTTTATTTTATTATTTAATAAATTTAATCAAAACCACATATTTGCTATGGAAAAAGAAGATATTGCTTCTTCTTCAACATCAAATAGAAACCATTTGAATAAATCAAAAAAATTAAGTTTAACACATAGTTCAAAAAGTTACGTAACTTTGAAAGAAGTAAATAATAAAAAATCAAATACACCAAATTTATCTTATTATAATATTTTAAAAAGTTTGAATTTGGATTTAACTAGACCTAGTCATTTAGGAGTTTCTTCTTTAGAAGAAATAAAATATAAATTTTCAGATATTTTAATCAATTTTGCACCTTCATTTAAATTTTATGGTTCTTTTCCAACTATAGAAGGTTTTCAAAACTTTAAAATATGTGAACAACAAAGCGATCTACAATCATTTTATATATCTTTAGAAGATTTTGAAGAAATACTTGAAGAAGAAGAAGGCTTTTTTAATAAAAAATTAAGATTAAAAAAAGATAAAATACAAAAAAGAATAATGTATACTTTTTGTTACGATACCGAAAGTCATAATTATATAGGCTCTAACAAAAATGAAAGATGGAATGCTGATAATGTACTTGATTTTATTGTAGATATAGAAATAACTAAATCTCCTATAAATAATGATATTCCAATAAGTTTAATCTTTAAAACATTTTCTTGTACATCAGATAATTTATTTTTTGATATTGGTTTTGTAATAGATAATATTCACTTTATAAAAAAATAAAAAATAATTTTTTTTAAATATTGTTTAGTTTAGAATTTCTTTTTTCTTCCTTTCTTTTTTATAAATTTAAAAACTAATCTTTCTAAAAAAAAGATTAGTTTTTTGTTTTTATCTTTATGAGACTCGCTTTTTGTATTATCGTTATTGTTTGTATTTGCTTCAAAAGGTTATTTATCAATAGAAAAATATACAAAAGGTGGGGTTCCCCAAAACTTTATATAACTTTTTCTTTTTTAAAATTCTTTAAGACTGAAATAATTTTGATATCTGTATAAAAGCGTTTTGTAATTCTATTTACCTTACTTTTGCTAAAAGATAAAATTAAAATATTATTCAAAGAAATCCCTAATTTATCAATTAAATATTTAACACGTTTGTATTGTTCCGTTTTTTAAATATAACTTTTAATTTTAAAATTATTTTTTAAAATTAAAAGTTAAGTAGATAATTTCATATCTTTTCAAACTAAAGAAATATTTTTTTTAAATATTTTAGTACAACATCACTAACTCTACATTAATATTATAGAACATAATATTTATTCTGTTGAAATAGAAAAATTATTTAAATGTACAACTAACACTTTGAAAGGAATGGGAAGAACAATGAAATGTGTTTTTATCACTGGTATGAGTGGTTCAGGTAAAACTACTCTTGCCAAAAAAAACAGCCAAAGATAAAAATTATCAAACTTATATTTCATCTGGTAGTAATGATGTTTTAGAAGATTTTCGTTCTAATTGTTTAGGTTTATCGGATTTATTAAAAATGTTAGATAATAATGCTTCAACTTCTGTTAAGTCTCATTATAAAAATAAAGTTTTAGAATGTAAATTAATTATTATTACTACTGTTAAAAGTATTGATGATTTTCTTTTGAGGATATTTTAAAAAAGATGAAAGCATTATTCAATTAAAACGTCGTTGTACTTATCATATTAGTTTAAATTCAAAATATATTTCTTATATTGTTTGGAATCCAATTAAAATGAAATATGATTTAATAGAAAAAACTAATAATTTATTAAATCATATTTCAAATAAAAGAATTAAATAAACAAGAAGCCAAAGGGGAGGATTGTATTAAAAAAGATTTAAATATAGATTTAGATTAATTAAACCATATTTTTTAACTAATGAAATATTTATAATTATTATATTTTTTTCAATTTATAAAGATACAATTTTTTCTAATATATTTATGTTCTTGACCACCACAAGATTCTTCTAGTTTACACCATTCTGAAAAACTAATATCTTCATTACATAAAAAGATTGATAATTTATTACCAGATAATCTTCTTTTAGGAGCATTGAGGTGTTCCAAAAGTTTAGACACTTTTTTGTTTTTTAAAAATTCTTTAAGACTAACTATTAAGTTAGTCTTTTTTTGTTTCAAAGACTAAAAAAATAATTTCATATCTTTTCTAAAAAATGTTTTTAGAGAGGAATTGAATGTTAAGACAAAAATTATTTAAAGATTTTTTAAAAAATAAAAAGAATTTAGAAATTCGTAATCAATTAATCGAACTTCATTTACCTTTAGTAAAAAAACTAGCTTATCAATTTAAATATTATCCGCGAGTTTTAACTAAAGAGGATTTATGCCAAAAAGGGGTTTTAGGATTAATCAAATCCCTAAATAATTAACAAGAATTTAACCCAAAAAAGAAAATTAACTATAGAAACTATTAAAGAATTTAAACTAGGTTATGCCCCATTATCTGATAAACCTTTATCTTTTCGTTTATTAAATTATTGTAAAAAGCAAAATATCGATACAATAAAATTAATTGAATATGGTTTTATTAAAGATAAAACCAATCAACAAAATAAAACATATTATCACGATACTTTTCATGGTTCCATCATTATCCCCATTGAAAATGGATACAATAAAACATTTCATTTTTATCAAAATAACTTTCGCGAAGTTTCTTATTTCCAACCTAAATATAAATCCCTCAATAATTTTAGTCAAACACCTACTTTTCATTTCAGTTATCGTTTTTTTGAAGCGTTACCTTATATTAAACAAATGAAAACCATTATTATTCATGAAGGTTTTTTCGATGTCATTAGTTGTTGGCAAAACAATATTAAAAACGTTGTCGGTCTCATTTGTGTCACTCAACTACTTTCTAAATCACAAATAGAAATTCTAAAAAAAGAAAATATCAAAGTAATTATTGCCTTAGATAATGATGAAACAGGTCAAAAACGAAGTGAAGCCTTAGGAGAACAACTTAAAGAAGAAAATATTATTTACGAAATTAGACGCATTTTACCACCTTATGATAAAACTTGTAAAGATGTTGATGATTTATTGCGACAATTCGGAAAAGAAGCATATCAAAAATGTTTTTTAGACCCATACATTACTTATGAAGAGGCCAAAAATAAAATCATAGTCGATTTAGCTATTTATTTTTTTGGAAAAGACAAAGTAGAAATAATTGATTAAAATTATTGCTTTTTTTAACTAATATATTAAACCTTACATGTATAATAACATTAACATACCCCCAAACACGCGCATATACCCCTAAATTTTGCGATTTTATTTTTCACAAATTCGGGGATTTTTATTTTTATAAAAAAAACCAAACAAAAGGAGAAAAATATGAAAAAAGAAACAAATCAAGGAATCATTAGGGGCGGTTGGGAAACAAAATCAACCCCCAACGACTTAGTTCAAATCAAAAACTTTTTACAAACATTAAAAGGAGAATTATTAAATATTACAATTGTTTCTCATTCTAAAAAGAAAAATTCCTATCAACAAACAAACTACCGCCCTAAAAACCAAACTCTATTTGTAGACCCTCAAATCTTAGATGAAATGAAAAAGTATAGAATAGAAATAATCAAAAATCACTCTTCCGAAAATGATAATAATCTAACCCTTACCAACCCAATAACACCCCCAAAACACCAAAATAATACCCTTAAAACACATTTCCCTATCTTCCAAATTAATTATCTTAAAGAACAAAAAGATTATATTAAAGAATTAATAAGTAAGATAATCATAGACAAACTAGAAACTTTAAAATTATATAAATTAGATGCTAAAAAAGTAGATAAATATAACAATCCTATAAAAACAAATTATAAAAAAGGATTAAATGTTATTTATTATCAATCGGAAGATTTAAAACACATCAAATTATTTTTAACCAAAAATAAACAGGGCTATCGGGTTAAAAAAATACATCCCATGTATAAATATATATCTAAAATCAAATAAACACTTAACTAACAGTTTTATAACACTTCACTAACAGTTTTATAACACTTTCAATATTTAAAATTCTTTGACAAAACCAAACATTTTTAAGGAGTGATATTTTATATATTATATCGATAATGATAATGATACTCGATATTTGATATTATCGTTGTATCTTTTATCTATCATTATTATTTTTCGATATATAAATAACTCCCTATTTTCCCTTTCCATTATTAAAAAGAGTTGTTTAAAATTATCCAAACACAATACCCTAACGCGCTGAAGCGCTAATAACAATCATAAGTACACATAAATAAAAGAAGAAGAAAAATAAAAATCCCCCAGTTGCGCGCTACCCCCTTTTTTAAATAAATATAATCATTCAGAGTTATAATGGTTATGTATATGATATAAAAAAAGGAAACAATATTTAAATCATGAAAAAATAGCTAAAATAATAGAAAAAGAGAAACAAAAAAATAAATTATTACAAACTCTAATGAAAAAAACCAAAAAACTGATAAAAAAACTGTTTTCGAATTAGTTAAACAATTTAATCAAAAACTAAATTTAACAACCATTTTAAAAACTATCAAACCAAAAGAAGCACTTATTATTGGTTGAAAGTCAAAAATAAAATAAAAGCCAAAAAAAGAAAAATACTTATTACAACAAAATCGCATCAAAGCTTTATGTTTACAAGAAAAATATTTTTGCGGTCATCGTAAAATCACTGATTTATACCAAAAAACTTTTAACGAAAACATTACCAAGAAAAAAATTTATACTATTATGAAAGAAAACGGTATTTTTTGTCGTTTAAGAATTAAAAAAAATAAATATTATTATAAAAATAATTTAAAAGCTAAATTAAAAGTGGTAGACAATTTAATTAATCAAGACTTTATATCAACTAAACCCATGAAAAAACTATTTACCGACATAACTTATTTCAAAACTCCCCAAGTATTTTTATATTTTTCTTGTATTATTGATTCTTTCAACAACCAAATTATCGCTTCCCACACTTCCAAACATCAAAATAAAGAATTAGTTTTAAACACCATCCAAAAATTACCTCTATTAAAAGAACCTTGTATCATTCATTCCGACCAAGGCACAGTTTATCAATCACAAAAAGTCCAACAAACACTAATTAAAAAAGGTTTTTTAATCAGCATATCGAGAAAAGCTACTCCACGTGATAACGCTGTAATTGAAAACTTTTTCGGCCAAATGAAAACTATCTTACAACATCAACATCCTTTTTTATTTCAAAAATCACCTGAAAAAGTTAAAAAAATAATCAATTATTTCCCTAAATTTTGGAACAATCAATGGATTTTAGCTAAATTAAATTATTCATTACCTTCTCAATATTGTCAAAATTTTAGATAATAATTTTTTTATTTCAAATTTTCAACTTTGAAAAAGGTTATCTTTTTGCGCATTTTTTAATCAAAATAACATAATTACGCAAAAAAATAATTATGTTTTCATTTTCTTAACGGAATTTTAACTTTTTTTACCTAACTATATAGTGTAAAGATAAAATATTTAATAAAAATATCTTTTGAAATTAATGAATTATTAAAAGTTTTAGAAACTTTTTGAAATTTAAAAAAAATATTTCCTTAGTTTGAAAAGATATGAAATTATCTACTTAATTTTAAGTCTTAAAGAACAATTTTAAAGACAAAATTTGTCTAAAAAAACGGAACATCTCATTGATACCATAATTGGGTGCGTTGATTTAAGTTTTTGATTCTCATAATAATTATTCTTTCTTAAAAATTTTTTTTAATAATAATAAAAGATATTTTCCTAAATAATAAATAAACCGTAGAACGTGATAAAGACATTTAAAAAGAAAATCAATTAAATATAAGAAATGAGGAAGAAATAATAAAATAATTATTAATAAACCTAAGTTTAACCATTGATTTTGATAAGTAAAGAAATAATGACTGATAGTTTTAAGGCCATTATTTAGCTTGGTTAACCAAGTATTAATGAAATGCCACATGATGATTTGTCTTCTTAGTAGTTAAATATTGATACATCCTAGCCACTATTCCTTGTTTTAGTTGGTGAATACTTAGTTTGACGGTGAAAAGATAGAACTTAATGACGTAATAAATGGTGATAATTGGAAGAAATGAAAGTAGAGTGATGATGAAAAAGATGAGATTACTAGGTAAAGATGTAAAGATTTTTTTAATGAACATAGTTTTTTGGTTTTCTTTCTAATTGTTGAGTGAGTTGTTAAATAAAAAAAGACCCTGAAAAGGGTCTTGGTTTGTAATTAAAAAATTTAATTATTTGTTTAATTTATATTGTAAATTAATATATTTTTGGTTTAAATTCTTAATTATTTTCACTAATTCTTGATGATTTGTAATAAGTTCTTGCATTGTAGGGTCTTGATATGAACGACTTAAAATTTTAATAGCTACTTGATTTCGTTCATATGAATAATCCCAAATTTTTTCGTTTATATACTTTAAATTATTGACATCAGAAAGCCTTTGATAAAGATTTTTAATTGTTTGATCTAAATTATGTAATTCTTTTTGTAAATTTATATCATCATCTAGATGATGAATGTGAAAATATGAAATTTTAGTAGCTAAATTTTTTCTTTCCCAATAAAGTTTATTAATTTCATTGTTTATTGAATTTTCATCATTTAAATTATTCATCGCCATTACTGAATTATTAGTAATTAAAAATAATCCCAAGAAAATAAATAAACAAAAACTTATTATTTTAAATTGATTTTGTAATTGAAACATTAATTAAATCTCCTTTTATTTTTATTCTTTTTTATCACCAGTCATCGTTGGTTCTTTTATTATTTTCGGCTTCTTTGGCTTTATCGTTATTGTGTTTACCTTCATAAAGAGATAAAGTTTTACGGACAGGGTTGAAGTGGAGATGGAAATTGGTTAATTTGAAATTGGAGTTGGAAATGTGTGCTCTTCCAAGGTAGTAGTCTTTGTCTTTTTCTATCAAGTCTTTTGGGCCTTTGTATTTAAGGATTAAACAGTTACCGCCTGAGTCTTCGTTGAATTGTTTTTCTAAGTCTACATATACAAATAATTGACTTTCATTTTTTATGTCGAAACTAGAAAATTCAAATCCGTTCACGGAGGTTTTCTCATAATTAAATCCTCTGTTATTCGAACGGTCGAAAGGATAACCTTCTCTGATGTAGTTGGCGAGGTTAGATGGTTCTTTTTGAAGTTCACGACGATTTTCGACCAGCTTTAATTCTTTTCTTAAACTTTCTTCTTGAGTTGGAAGAGTTTTAAGATCGTTTTTAATGTCGATGATTTCTTGGTTTTTATCTTTAATGGTTTGTTCGTATTTGTCAGGCGTTTGATTTAAGGTTACTAATTCTTGTTCTAATTGTGGAATTTTATTTTCTTGGCGGATTTTAGTTAATTGCTGATTAATGTTAGTTAATTCCGATTGGATTTGAGTATAGCGACGATTGTAATAGTTAATGCCGTTTAAACCATCAAAGGTATAGTGACATTCAATTTTAGTTTCATCTTTGGGTTTATATAAATATTGAAGGATTCCTTCACGCCATTGAGCGTATTGGTTTTCACAAGCTACTCGACGTTGTTTTACTTGTTGATGATCAGGTTTTGTTTTTAATTTCAAATTTAAGACTTCTTCGAGATCCGAAGGTAACATGACTTCGTGAGTTTGAGGGTTTTGTTGAGCCCATTTAGCGGTTTTTTTGTAAGCTTCTTCGATGATTGTGGTTAAATCGCGGTTAGAAAGATTTTTACCTTGACATAATTGGGTAATATCTTTTAAAGCTAAAAAAGTATGATAACTAATTTGATAAGGAACAATAATATTTTTTAAATAACCTTCAATTTCGGAATCTTTTAAATGACCGATATAGATTTCTTTACTAAAACGACTGCGTAAAGCGGTATCAATTTTATGAAGGTTATTAGTAGATCCCATTAAGACAATTTTTTTATTACTACTATTAAACCCATCTAATTTATCTAATAAAGTATTAATCACATTGACTCCTCCTGAAGAAATGTTGGAATCATTACGATTTTCTAAACCTTCAATTTCATCAATAAAGATAATGGTTTTATCATGATTTTCGGCTTCTTGCCAAACTTTCTCCACTTCTTTTTCCCCTTCTCCGATGTATTTTTGTCGGAATTTTGAAGGAATTAAATTAATAAAGTGAACATTAGCTTCCCCACAAAGAGCTTTGATTAAAAAGGTTTTTCCTGTTCCTGGGGGTCCATAAAGTAAATAACCTTTGGGGCGGACTTGATCGAAGTTAATTAAAGATTGGTTCGTGCGAAAATAAGTTAATAAGTCTTCTAATTCTTCTTTTTCACTTTCCATGCCGTAAACGTCTTTGAATTTCACTTGTTTTTTAGTATAAGGAAGCGGTTTATTTTCTTTTAAATGATTTAATTGGGTAGTTAAATTTTTCTTTTGTTTTTCAAAAGATAATTTTTGATCAGTTAAGAACAGTTGAAAATCCTTGAAATTTTTTAACTCAGTTTGATTTTTTTGATATTCTTTTTGAGTTTTTAATTCTTCAATTCTTTTTTGATTAGCTTCGACATAATTAAGAGCTTGGTTTAATTGAAAAATTTGTTGTTGGAGGTTTTCTTGGGTTTGCAGTTGCGCTTTTTCTTGCGCTAATTTTTCTAATTCTTCTTGTTTTTCTTTTTGATTTTGGTTTAAAGCTTTTCTTTGTTCTATTAAATTATTGACTATAGTTTGTTGGGTTTGTTGTTGAGTTTTCAGTTCTGTTAATTGTTGTTGTTTTTGGGTTTTCATGTTTGGAGGTAATTGAGTATTATTAGTTAATTCAGTTTGGAGAGTTTTAATTTTAGTAATAATGTCGGTTAAAGTTTTAACATTTTCATCAATTTGGGTTTTTAAGGTTTGATCTTGTTGTTGGAGTTCTTGGATTTTGGCTTGTTCTAATTTGATTTGGTTGTCGATCTCTTGTTGTTGTGTTGATGGAGGTTTTTGAGTTAACGATGGAGTTTTAGTTGTTGAGCGAGAACGAGTGATACCAAAGATTAATAAAACCAAAAAACCTAAACTTAATAATCCGATCAAACTCAGATAAATTTTTTTATTTAATGTCATAGATAACCTCCTTTCTTAAGTTTTTGAAATAAAATAATTTAGTTATTTTAAAATTAAATCTTTCACTTTATCTTTAATGGCTTTAGATAATTTGAAAGTTACTACCGTTTTGGCAGGAATTTTTAGTTTTTTCTTTGTTTTAGGGTTTCTACCGATGTAGGCTTTTCTTGATTTTAGTTTGAATTTACCAATTTGAGGTGATAAAACTACTTCTTCATTAGTAGTGATTGCTTCAATTAAAGTATTCTCAAATGAGTTAAAAAACTCTTCGGTTTTAGTTACGGAAGTTTTGTTGGCTAAAGCGATTTTTTTAATTAATTCTTTTTTATTCATATTTTTTCTCCTTTATTTTTTTATTTCTTTTGGTGTTCTTACCAATTTGTTGTGTTTTTTTCAAATAAAAAAACCCTTTTTTCAAAAGGGGTTAGATGATTATAGTTTATTTGATTGTTATTAAATCTATTTTTTTAAAAAGGTAAATTTTCTTGAGGTTTATTATCTAAAAAGATCACGTTTTGAAGAATAACTTTAGTATTGATTTTGGTTTTACCTTCATTATTCGTGTATTTTTGGATGGATAAAATCCCTTCAAGATAAATTTTTGAACCTTTATGTAAATATTTTTTCATGTTGTCAGCTTGTTTTCGAAAAACAACACAAGGGATGAATTTGGTTATCTCTTTAAGGTTAACTGCTAATTGAAAATCGATTTTAGGGATTTGTTCGTTGTTTGAATTGATATATTGTTTTTCTAAATCATGGCTGAGACGGCCGATTAATTGAACTTTATTTAACATATTTTATTTTTCCTTTTTTTGATATATATTTGATTTCTTCATTAATAAAACTTTTGAAAAAAATGTATTGTACGACTATTTGATTTATTGGTTTTGGAATCTTTTATTACTATTGTTTCAAAAGTTTTATGCTTGATTTGGATATAAAAAAAAGATTACTTTAAAGTAATCTGATTTTTATTTTTTTATCACTTAAACGAAATATTTTTTTGAATTAATAGTTTAACGTCATTACGGACGAACGATAGGTTTTAACGTTTTTTTATTTTTTTAATTTTTTGATAGCGATGTTTTTAATATTTTCTACTTGTTTTAAAGATAAATTAAGTTTTTCAGATATTTCGGTGTTGGTATAACATTTTTGATAATCTTCATTGATATTCCCTAAAGGAACGCCAAAACTTAAATGGATAATTTTGAATTCGGTTTTGCTTAACTTAACTTTCATTTTTTTTAAAAAAATTTCATGATTAACTTGTTTTAACCATAATTGATGGGGGTTTAGTTTATTTATTTGATTTATGTCTCCATTATCAATATTTTTACGGTCATCGCAAAATCAATGATTTATACCAAAAAACTTTTAACGAATTCATTACCAAGAAAAAAGTTTACACTATCATGAAAAAAACGACATTAGTTGTCGTTTAAGAATCAAAAAAAATTTTACTTATCGTAATTTAAAAAATAATCTCCAAATAATTCCTAATTTAATCAATCAAGATTTTATGGCTACCAAACCCCTCCAAAAACTCTTTACTGATATTACTTATTTTAAAAATAATCAAGGTTTTCTCTATTTTTCTTGTATTATTGACTCTTTTAATAACCAAATCATCACTTCACATGTTTCAAACCAACAAAATAAAGATTTAGTTTTAAACACCATCAAAAAATTACCTTCATTAAAAGAACCTTGTATTATTCACTCCGATCAAGGAAAAGTTTATCAATCACTCAAAATTCAACAAACTTTAATAAAAAAAGGTTTTTTAATTAGCATGTCAAGAAAAGCTACTCCTCGTGATAACGCTATCATTGAAAACTTTTTCGGCCAAATGAAAACGATCTTACAACATCAAAATCCATTTTTATTTCAAAAATATCCTGATAAAATGAAAAAATTAATTAATCATTTTCTTAAATTTTGGAATAATCAATGGATTTTAAGTAAATTAAACTATTCAACTCCATCTCAATATATTCAAAATCTGAGATAAATTTTGAGTTGAATGAACATCAGATAATATAATCTTGAAAAAGGTTACTTTAGTGCGCCTTTTTTTAAGAAAAATGTTAAATTGATACCAAAGATTATTTTCTTTTCATTTTGTTAACGAGTTTTTCATTTTTTTTACCTAACTAGATAGTGTAAAGATAAATATTAAAAAAAATATCTTTTGAAACTAAAGAATTATGAAAAAAGTTTAGACACTTTTTTAAACGAAAAAATATTTCTTTAGTTTGAAAAGATATGAAATTATCTATTAATTTTTTAGTCTTAAAGAACAATTTTAAAATAAAAAGTTTTATGAAAAAACGGAACAGGGCACTAGAACCAAAACAAAAAGAATCATAATAATTCTCAGTATAAAGATTTTTTTCTACGTTGGGAAAAGTTTTGGCAACAAGTAGGACCTAATAGACCAACTCAAACAAGATGTAGATTCTATTTATAAACGTAAAGATAAAGCTCCTACTCATTTAATTGAATTTGATGATGGCACTACTGAACATCTTTGGAATACTTTTGGCACCGATCAAATTGATCTTAATGTTAAAGAGCCTATTGTTAAAGAATTTATTAAAACTGCTTTAACTAATATGGTAAAACAAGGTGCAAGTATTATTCGTCTTGATGCTTTTGCTTATGTTTGTAAAAAAGCTGATACTAGTTTTTTTTGTAGAACCTGATATATGGCAATTACTTGATGAAGTAAGAGATGTATTAAAGCCTTTGGATGTAGAATTATTACCAGAAATTCATGAAAATCATAGTATTTCACATAAGATTAGTGAGCATGGATACTTTATTTATGATTTTGCTCTTCCTCTTGTTGTTCTTTATACTCTTTATTCTAAAAATCCTCAACGTTTAGTGGAGTGGTTGAAAAAATCTCCAATGAAACAATTTACTACCTTAGATACTCATGATGGTATTGGAGTAATTGATGCTTATGATATTTTAACTGATAAAGAAATTAAGTATACTTCTGAACAATTATATAAACAAGGTGCTAATGTTAAAAAAGTATATTCTTCATCTCTTTATAATAATTTAGATATTTATCAAATTAATTTTACTTATTATTCTGCTTTAGGAAATGATGACGATGCTTATTTATTGAGTAGAGCTTTTCAAATCTTTGCTCCAGGAATACCTCAAGTTTATTATGTTTGTCTTTTTGCTGGGGAAAATGATATTAAATTATTAGAATCTTCTAAAGAAGGAAGAAATACTAATCGTCATTATTATTCTAGACAAGAAATAAAAGAAGAAGTTAAACGTCCTGTAGTAGCTAATTTATTTAAGTTGTTGGCTTGGAGAAATAAATCTAATGCCTTTGATCTAGATGGTGTTATGGAATGTAGTGCTTATGCATCTAAAATTAAAATATTGCGTAAAGATAAATTAGGTAATAATGTTGCTGTTTTAGATGCTGATTTGATGAATAAAAAATTTGTTATTGTTGAAAATGATAAACAAATATTTAGTAATTAATTATAATATATAAGTTAATATATAATAAGAAAAGACCTCTATTTTATAGAGTTCTTTATTGTTTTAAGGTTTATTGGGGTAGTTTGCTAGTTCTTGTTCTTTTTGTGCAAGGAGTTCTTTGTTGTCGGAAAGGGTGGATTGGATCAAATCTTTCATATCTTTTACAAAAAGTGCGTTTTTGTCGTCTTGATTGATGAGACTTAATGTTTTGAGGTCATCAGTGTCAAAATTTGGTACCTTCCATTAAATAACGTGATAAATGGGAAGCTTTGGGAGCATAACCTAATTTAAAATGTTTTATTATGTCATTGTCAAAGCCTCTTTGTTCTAAATAATTGAGGACTTGTTTGTTGTGTTTTAATTGATGGGAATAAAAATCTGCTGCTTCTTGCATGATGTTGTAGAATTTTTGGTATTGATGGGTGCTTTGTTGGGGGAGTTGGTAGCTTCTTCTTTATTTTCTGTGTAAGTTCCTTTATTGGGGGTATAGTTAGGTTTGTAAGAGGTTGGGGTTGGTATTTGTTCTTCTTGGGGCTCTTTTCTGTTTTTAAATGCTACTGCAACAACTACACAAACAACTCCAGTAGAAATAAAAATAAGTAATAAAATAGTCCATAAAGTATAATTAGGTTGTTTTTTATTTTGATACATTTGTGTCTCCTTTGGGTTTAATAGGGCACAAAAAAATCTCCCTTACCTTTATTTTACTCTTTTTTTTTTTTTGAGTAAAAAACGTTAAAAATAATGTAATTATTGATTTTTTTGTTATTTTTTTAATGTATTAAAGTTTAAATATTTAAATAAATGTTAAAAAAGTAAAAAAAATATTAATTATTTTATTAAATAAGGTATAAAATATAGACGGATGATTATTTTTTGGTAATAATTTCAAGATCAAATCACCCTTAAAATATATATAAAATACATAAAGAAATATAAAAGGAGATTTTCAGTTAAATGAACATCAAAGAAAAAGCATTAGAAATACATGAAAAAAATAAAGGTAAAGTAGGTATTGTAAGTAAAGTAAAAGTACAAAACTTAGATGATTTAGCATTAGCTTATACTCCAGGAGTAGCAGAGCCTTGTTTAAAAATTAAGGAAAATCCTAGTGATGTTTATCGTTATACTATGAAAGGTAATATGGTAGGTGTTGTTACAAATGGGACTGCAGTTTTAGGATTGGGTAATATTGGTCCGAAAGCTTCTTTGCCAGTGATGGAAGGAAAAGCTATTTTGTTTAAGGAATTAGCAGGTATTGATTCTTTTCCTATTTGTATTGATTCTACTGATTCTCAAGAAATAGTAAATATTGTTTCTAAAATTTCAACTGTTTTTGGAGCAATTAATTTAGAAGATATTAAGTCGCCTCAATGTATTGAAGTTGAAGATGCTCTTGAAGCTAAACTTGATATTCCTGTTTTTCATGATGATCAACATGGTACTGCTATTGTAGTTGCTGCAGGAATTCTAAATTCTTTAAAAGTAGTTAAAAAATCTATTGAAGATGTTCAAGTAGTTATTAATGGAGCAGGTTCTGCAGGGATGGCAATTGCTAAAATGTTGTTGTTATTAAAAGTTAACAATATTGTTTTAGTTGATAAAACAGGAGCTTTATATAAAGGAGTAGCCAATCTTAATGAGCCGCAAAAAAAATTAGTTGAAGTAACTAATAAATATCAAGAAAAAGGAACTTTGAAAGAAGTACTTAAAGGAAAAGATATTTTTGTTGGTGTATCTGCTCCTGGTATTGTTACAGCTGAAATGGTATCTACTATGGCAAAAGATGCAATTGTTTTTGCTCTAGCTAATCCAGTACCAGAAATTATGCCAGATGAAGCTAAAAAAGGTGGGGCTAGAATTGTTGCTACTGGGAGATCTGATTTTCCTAATCAAGTAAATAATTGTCTTGCTTTTCCAGGTGTTTTCCGTGGGGCATTAGATGCTAAAGCAACTAAAATTACCGAAGAGATGAAAAAAGCTGCTATTTATGCTCTAAAAAACATCATTAAAGAACAAGATTTAAATGAAAATAATATTTTACCAACTTCCTTTAATAAAGAAGTAGTTAAACAAATTGCTTTGGCAGTTTGTAAAGTAGCTAAAGAAACTGGAGTAGTAAGAAAATGAGTATAGAACAGGAACAAAGTTCCCCGGATAATAAAGAAAACAATAATAATAATAAAGATAATAAAGACTCTAAAAAAGTTAATAGTATTTTTGCTCCTCAAAAAACTATTTTAGGGTTTAGTGTACCTCTTTTTTGTTTGATGAGTTTAGTAGTTTTTGTGCAAGTTTTTGTTTTGGGATTTGTAAGTTTTCAAACTACTAAGAAATTTAATCCTGCATTTCATCCATTAATTACCCCTTTATTAATAGCTATGCTTTTAGCTGCTGTTTTACAAAAAATAGGTGCTAAAACTCCCCTCTTAAAAGATATTGGAGGTGGTTCTATTTTATGTATTTTAGTACCTTCTATTTTGTTTACTTATCCTTTTTTTAAAGATGATTCTATCTTTTTGCAAATGCAAAAGTTTATGCAAAGTATTATGAAACATTTAAATGCTGAGTCTATAAAAGTAAAAGAAACTCAATATACTTATAAAGCTATTGGTTTTGCTAGTTTTTTCGTTTCTGCTTTAATTATTGGTAGTTTTTTAAGTATGGATAAAAAGTTATTAAAAAGTTCTTTTAAAAAATTTATTCCTTTAATATTAGTATCTTTGCTTACTGGTGCTTTAGTTGTAGGAACTTTGGGGGCTTTATTAAATCCTATTGGAGGGTTAGAAAATGCCTCTCAAACTTCTAAAGGGGGCTTTTTAGATGCTGTCTTTTATATTTTTGCTCCTTTAGCAAGTGGTGGTATGTCATCTGGAGTTACTCCTTTAAAAAATGCTTATGCTGGGCAGAATCTAGATTGGCAAGAACCTTTTATGTCTCATATGACTCCTGCTTTATTAGTAGGAGGAATCTTTAGTATTTTTGCTTCTGGGCTTATTAAGAAATTTTTGAAAACTACTAAATATAGTGGTTATGGTAAATTGGAAATTAAAGAAACTCCAAAAAATCCAGATAAAAATACTTCTAAATCAGTTCCTGAAAAATTAAGTTATCCTCAAATAACTACAGGTTTAATTGCTATTTTTACTTTATATTTATTGAGTGTTTTAATAAAAGAATCCTTAATTTTATTATTACCAAATATTAAAAAATACCTACCAGAATATATTGTTTTTTTAGTGTTTGTAGTTGTTTTGATGAAATTATTTAATGTAGTATCTGATTATTATAATAGTTGTATTAATCAAGCTTCTAAATTTGTTACTACTAATTTTACATCTGCTTTTTTAGTAATTTTAGGTTCTAGTATTCCAATGGAAGATATGTTAAAACAATTAAATGTTAAATTTGTCTTTACATGTATAATGTGTGTATTATCAGTTGCTTTAGTAGCAGGGTATTTAGGCAAAAAGTTAGGTTATTATCCAGTAGAATCATCAATTACTGCAGGGCTTTGTACCAATAGTATTGGAGGTGCTGGTAATGTTGCTATTTTATCAGCTTCTGATTTGATGGGATTAATGCCTTTTGCTCAAATAGCTACTCGTATTGGTGGAGCTTTAGTAGTAGTAGTAGCTAGTATTGCTTATCCTTTGTTATATTAATTATATTTTATATATATAAATATGAAAAATATTTATCATAAGTATTTATGATTATTTAATATTATTTTAGTATTTTATTATTATTTGATTTGATTGAAATTATTGCAATGCAAAATAGCTAACATATTTATATCAAAATTATAAAACATTTTTAACTATTGCGGTGCCCTTCGATTTGTTTATGCTAATAGTTGGGTTCCGTGAGATTTTTAAACACAAAAAACTATAAAAAACATTTTGCTAATTTATTTGTATTATAAACATTTAAAAATTAAGTTAAATATGTTTTCTTTATACAAAATTTATTTATAAATGTAGAACAAATTTAATTTACTTTTTAAATGTAGATAAATGTAGAGTTTTTATAATGTATCTTTTAATTGTAATAATTACTCAAAATAATAACAATTATGTTATGTATATAAAAACACTTACTAAAAACATTTATCAATAATGTTATAATAATAGTATATAAGAGGTTTTGAAAATCTTATTTTTGTCCTTAAACATTTACTATTTTTATTTTTTGATATTCAAAGAAATGATTTGTCTTTTTGAACCATATTTAATTAAACAAAAATATGAGTTTTTTTACAAAATTACTACAGGAGTAATGTATGTTTCCTTTGTTGGCTAATTTAATTACTGTTTTTAGGATTGTTTTAGTGTTTGTTCTTTTGCCTTTGATGTGTGTAAGTGAAAGTGAGCCTGAATTTGCTAATGTTTTGACTTTTCAAATTATCTTTATAGTGGCTGCTATTACTGATTATTTGGATGGTTATATAGCTAAAAAATATCAACAACAAACTGTTTTTGGTAAGTTTTTTGATCCTATTGCCGATAAATTATTAGTTATTATCACACTTTTTTATATTTGTCAATGTCGTTTGTCTGCTACGCAAGGAACTTTTTTATTTGCAGATACTCAAATGCCTAAAAAATTTTTTACTGCTGTTATTATGATTATAGTGATTAGAGAATTTTTAGTAACAGGAATAAGATTGGTAGCTTCTAATAAAGAAGGAGTTGTTATTAGTGCATCTTTTTGGGGCAAAGCCAAAACCGTTTTTACATTCGTTGCCATCATTTGCCTTTTTTTTGGGTTGTATACTTCTTCTACTTTTGCTTGTGATGCAAATTTAAAAAAATGGTTTGGATATCTAAGTAATATAGGTGATATTTGCCTGCTTGTTTCAGTTGTTTTAACTATTGTTTCTGGTTTTGATTATTTTTTTAAAAATTATAAAATTATTCGTAAAAATTTTGCTCCTGAGTAATTCATTTTTTTGATCCTCACTGTACCCTATTTTTTAAAATATTTATTGTCTAGTTTTTGGGGTTCAGCGAGATCTTTATTTTGTTACTGCTGTTTTTATTATATTTTAAAATCTGTCTTTTATATATGTTTCTAAATTTTTACATTTATCTTTAATAATTATTTTCATCTTGCTCTTTTATCTTTATTATTTTAATTACAATATTTAAAAATTATATTTCATCAAAACTAAAAAAACCAAAGGAAAATTATTTATGCAAAATACACAAAACAAAAACGATTTAGAAGACACTATTAAGGATATTGAAAAAAAGTTTGGTAAAGGTATCATTATGCAATTCAACTCCAAAACTCATAAAGGAATTGAATCTATTTCTACTGGTTCTTTGTCGTTGGATATTGCCTTAGAAATTGGTGGTTATGCTAAAGGAAGAATTATTGAAATTTATAGTCCTGAAAGTTCAGGCAAAACTACTTTAACTTTGCATGCCATTTCAGAGGCTCAAAAAAGGGAGGTAATGTTGCTTTTATTGATGCAGAACATGCCTTAGACCCAAGTTATGCAAAGGCTATTGGAGTAAATCTTGATAAACTTTTAATCTCATAACCTGATTCATGTGAAAAAGCTTTAGATATTGTTTGTAGATTAATTGCAAGTGGCAAAATTAGTCTTTTGGTAGTTGATTCTGTAGCAGCATTAGTTCCTGAGGCAGAATTAGTAGGCGATATGGGTAATATGGCTATAGGTTTGCAAGCACGAATGATGGGGCAATCCATGCGTAAACAGTCAGGAATCATTAATAAAACTGATACAGTTGTTATCTATATTAATCAACTTAGAGAAAAAACAGGGATGGTTTTTTGTAATCCTGAAGTAACTCCAGGTGGTAAAGCCTTAAAATTTTTTGCTTCTTTGCGTTTAGACATTAGAAGATCATAAACCCTTAAACAAGGGTACCAAGTTGTAGGGATTCGTTCCAAAGTAAAAGTAGTTAAATCCAAACTTTCATCTCCTCTTAAAACTGCTACTATTGATATTATTTATGGTAAATGTATTGCTAAAATGATAGAAGTAATTGATTTAGCAACTAACCTTAATTTGATTCAAAAAAGTGGTTCTTGGTATAGTTTTAAAGATGAAAAAATTGGTCAAGGAACAGAAAATGTTAAAAAATATTTAACTAATAATCCTAAAATTTATAATCATTTGGTTGCTGAAATTAAAAAAAGATATAATATTAGCAATTAATCTAAATTATTAATTGAAATTAATTGATTTTTTATTTTTATTTTAAATTATGCAAATATAAGAAAAAGCTAGCTTGTTGAAGCTAGCTTTTTTGTTATTATTAAATTATTATTTTGTTAATTTATTAGTTTTTAATCTTTTTTGTTAAGAATTAAAGTTTTGTTTTGGAAACGAATATTAGTTTTGCTTTTCATTTGATTCCAAAAACGACTTGCTACTTCAAAAATAGTTTCGTGAGTTAAGTGTTTGATATTACCAATATTTTTGCCATAAATTTGGAAATGGTCTTTTAATAATTTTAATAATATTGGAGGATTAATATTGTCTTTTTTGCCTAAATTAATAACTACTTCTATAAAGTTGCTATTTGCTCTTTGGTAAGATTTATTGCCGTAAGAGTTGTTAGAACCATAAGAACCAAATCTAGATTCGCCACCAAAACGTGATCTGGTAAAAGAATTGTTAGTAGTCATTTTTGGAGGAAGGATGTCAGTGTAATTTCTTTCTTTTGGTAAAAATTTTTTCAATAATCCTTGGATAATTTGTTCAGAAGAAAAAGTTTCTAATAACTTTTGTGCTAATTGATTTGGAGTAGCGTCTTCGTTGTTTTTTTCAATGATGTTTAATAGCTTTTTTTCTAAATCTTTGGCATTTTGTAATTTGATGCTTTGAACAGAAGGAATATCTAGTAAAGTAATTTTTTCTTTTAAGTAGTATTCTAATTTTTTAAGTTGGCTTACTTTTCTTGGGCTAATTAAACTGTAAGCTAAACCTTTTTTGCCAGCTCTTCCAGTTCTTCCGATACGGTGAACATAAACTTCGTCTTCGTGTGGTAAGTCATAGTTAATTACCATTTTGATGTCAGAAATGTCAAGTCCTCTTGCAGCTACATCAGTTGCAATTAAGATTTTGATTTTGCCTTTACGGAAATTATTCATTACATATTGTCTTTGATTTTGTTTTAAATCGCCGTGAACTGCATCAGCTAAAAAGCCTTTGTCTTGAAGGTAGGCTGTAATTTCGTCAACATCTTTTTTAGTGTTTGCAAATAAGATAGCTGAATAATCTTTTTTTAAGTCTAGTAAACGTACTAATAATTTAGCTTTGTCAACTTCTTTTACTAAAAAGTAATTTTGTTCGATTGCATTAACTGCAATGTTTTTAACAGGAACTTGTAGGATTTTAGTGTCTTTTTGGTATTTGCTTGCTATTTTTTTAATAAATGGAGGTAGAGTTGCTGAGAATAAAACAGTTTGTCTTTCTTCTGGAATCTTTTTTAAGATTGTTTCTAAGGCTTCTTGGAATCCCATTTTTAACATTTCATCTGCTTCGTCAAGAGTTAGAATTTTTAGTGCTGAGAGGTCGATTTTACCTCTTTCTAGATGGTCAATTGCACGTCCAGGAGTAGCAATAATTAAATGAGGTTTAGCTTCTAGGGCTCTAAATTGTTTGGTGTAAGATTCACCACCATAAACAACAGCGATTCTTATTTCTTGATAAAATCTTAGTAATTTTTTTAATTCTTCGTATACTTGGAGAGTTAATTCTCTAGTGGGGCATAAAATTAAACTTTGAGTTTTTTGGATTTTTGGTTCAATTTTTTCGATAATGGGAATACCAAAAGCAAAAGTTTTTCCTGTTCCTGTTTGAGCTTGTCCAATTACGTCGTGTCCTTTTATAATTTCTGGAATTACTAAGGCCTGAATTGGAGTAGCATCAATAAAATTGAGTTCTTTTAAAGCTTTTTTAGTTTGCTCTAAAATAGGTAATTCTTCGAATAAAGTATTCATAAATTCCTCATCTTTCTTTTTAATTTAAAAATTAAATTATACAGATATAAATATAAAATGTTTGCTAAGTGCACAAAAACACTAAACCCTTTTTATAAGATATTTTTAAACCCTTTATGATTTCAAGTTATTGTTTGGAGTTGCTAAATAATTAATAATCTTGAAAAAAGGAATCATTTTAAAAACTATCAACTGTGTATTTGCTGTCATTTTTACTTTCAGTAAAAAAAGTTGCAAGACTTAATATTTTTAGTTAAGACCCTAATAAAAAGTATTTTGGTATTTTGCTTTTATAACAATTATGGTTGGAGTAATAATTTTATTTGTGAAATAAAGTTAAATAATTGTTCAAAAGTAAAAAGTTACACTAATTTATAATAGTTTTTTGATTTGTAACATTTAATAATTTTTTACTGCATCTTTAATATTATACTTTATTATACTTGTAAATTAATAAAAAAACAACTATGTTGGAATTAAAAGTGTCTTTTTGTTGCTTTTATTATGTATTTGTTGAAATATTGGAGGTAATAAATAAAAATAAGACTCTCATTTATTGAGAGTCTTATTTAGTATATTTGATTATAAAAGTTTATCTATTTCTTCTTTAGTGATTGTTTCTTGTTCTAATAATAAATTAGTAATTTGATCTAATAAGTCTTTATTTTATGAAATAATTTCTTTTGCTTTAGTATAACATTTTGCAATAATTTTTTTGTTTTCTAAATCTATTGCTGTTTTATCGGAAAACTCAGAATCCTGGCTCACTCCTAAACTACTCATACCATATTTAGTAACCATTAAACGAGCTATTTTTGTTACTTGTCTAAAATCATCATAAGCCCCATTATAAACTTCATTAAAAATTATTTCTTCAGCTACACGTCCGCCCAAATAAGATGTAATTTGAGCTAGCATTTTTTTATCAGAAGTAAAAAAAGTTTCTTTTTCTGGCATTATTAAATTATAGCCACCAGAAGAGCCTCGAGGAATAATAGTTATTTTTTGTACCTTTTGTGCGTATTTAAGTTTTAATCCAATAACGGCATGTCCTGCTTCATGATAAGCTACCATTTTTCGTTCTTCTTCGTTGTATTTGATTGATTTTTTGGCAGGACCCATTAAAACACGGTCAATTGCTTCTTCTAATTCTTCTAAAGTAATTACATTTTTTTTATTTCTTACAGCCAAAATTGAAGCCTCATTTAGAACAGCTCCAAGTTGTGCTCCTGACATGCCTGGAGTTTGTTTAGCAATAGAAGTAAAATCAATGTTAACATCAATTTTTTTATTTCTGGCATGAACTTGTAAAATTGCTTTTCTTGCTTTTACATCAGGAAGACCTACAATAAATTGTCTGTAAAATCTTCCTGGACGAAGTAAGGCAGAATCTAGCATATCAGCTCTATTAGTTGCAGCCACCACAATAATACCTTGTGATTTAGTAAACCCATCCATCTCAGTTAATAATTGGTTGAGAGTTTGATCTTTTTCTTGCCCTCCTCTAGAATCATGACCCCTTTTGCCTCCTAAAACATCTATTTCATCAATAAATAAAACACAAGGAGCATTATATTTAGCTTCTTTAAATAATTCTCTTACACGAGAAGCCCCAACTCCTACATATCTTTCTACAAATTCAGAACCAGATACTGCATAAAATGGTACTCCTGCTTCTCCTGCAAGAGCTTTTGCAAGTAAGGTTTTGCCAGTACCAGGAGGACCCGATAATAATACTCCTTTAGGAATGCAAACTCCCATAACAGCATATTTTTGGGGGTTGTTTTAAAAAATCAATCAATTCTTTCATTTCTTCTTTTTCTTCTTCTTCATTTCCTGCAACATCTTTAAAACTAAATAAAGATTTTTGTGAAGAAGAAATTTTAGACTTAGATTTTAATTTTCCAGAATTTCTACGTAGTCCATGAATAATATAAAATATAAAAATCATAGAATGTAGATATACTATAGGACCAAATAAAACCCTTAATAAATTAGTTTTTTGTAGTATTCAAAAGGGATTTTAATTTTGTTTTCTTCTAAAAAATCTTTCTTTTTGTTAAAAAAACGGTCATCTGTAATTAAATAATAAGTGTCATTTTGTTTTATAATTTCTATTTTATAAATAGGTTCTGAATGAATAAAATCATTTTCTTTTTTGATAAAATTAATTTTACTAATTTCATTGTTTTTTATTTTTTTTGTATTTTTATCTGTTATTTTTTCTAAAATAATTAAATTTGCTTTTGATAATGCATTGGATTGTGGATTTACAGAAAAGCTTATATTTGAATCTAAAGCAGTTTGAAGATTTTTTTATCTTCTTGCGATATATCGCTATTTTCAATGATTTGCAATAAATTTTCTTTTTCAGAAAAATTAATTTGTTTTTTGGCTTTAAGTTTGGTTAATGCTTCTTGCACCATTTTATAGCTTTTTAAATTTTGTATTTCTTCATCAATGTATTCATCTATAGTATTATGACTTATCTTAGTTCCTGAACTTTTAAAAACAACATCACTTAAAAAACAGGAGCAATTGATAATAAAAGAAATATAAACCAAATGCTACAAAACATAATTACTATAAGTAATGTTTTTTTAGTATTAAATTTTTTCAAAATGTTCATATTATTATTTATCCTTGATTATGTTTTTTTGATTTGGTCTATATCATTTAAAAGTTTGAAATAAGATTGAAAAAAATTAGTTTATAATTCATTAGAAGGGTTTTGATAATTTTTTATTTTTTTAAAATTCATTAACATATTTTCTAAAGTGTTTATAGATTCTTGTTCATTACAATTGTCTATATGGAATCCATTATTAAAACCATTATATGTTTCTTTAAAAGTTGCAAATATATCTAAAATATTATTTGAAGGTAAAGCTTCAGGAACTATATAATAAGGATTAAAAATTGATTCTAAATTATTTAATTTTCCTTTGATTAAATTTATAAATTGCTCTTTGCTCATTGCATTTTGTGTTTGATTTGGGTTGATTGTCTCAGGAATTAATATAATTTCTTTTTTATTATTTTGTAAAAAACTATTTATTTTATCTAATAAAGGTTGGAATTTTAATTTTATTGTGTTTTTATGGAATGCGAATTGAGCTTCTCTTTTGATAGGCAAATTTGAGCAAACATCTTTGAATTCATTACAATCTTTAATTGCGTTAATACTTTTATAAAGGTTTGACAAGAAAACATTATAATGTAAACTTTGATTTGTTAACAATGAGTCAAATAATTATTTAATGTTTTGTGCTCCTTTTTTAACTTCATCATTATTATCTTGTTCTTCTTCTATTATTTTTTGGGGTGGTGTATTGTTAATTCTAAATGTTTCAAATTAATTAAATAAATCATTAATTAATTTTATTTGTTCTTCTTTGTGGAATAAGTTTGCACAATCAATGTTATTGGTATAAATTGTTTCCCAAGTGGAAGGTATTTCAGCTTTTAAGTCTTCTGTAATTTGTTTATTTTTTATAAAATCCAGGATTAAAAAAATTGAGGATTTGATTTTAGGGTTTCTGTTATTTCAAAAGGATTTGATGCATCCGTTAAAGAAAGTGATAAACTTTCAAATAAATCTTTAATTTTATTAATTAAATTAATTTCTACTTTATTTGGGTAATTTGATTCTTCATATTGTATTCTTTGATTTGTGTTTTGTGTTTTTGCTTCTTTTATTTGGGGATCGTTTTCAGAAATAAAAATATTAATTTTAGAAATAATATTTTTTATTTTTTGATGTGGGTTGCTAAGTTCTTTATATTTTGTTGTTTGGGGTGTTTTTTGGTTTTGGGTTTCATTTTTATTTAAGTCTTTATTTAAATTTTTGTATGTAAAATAAAAAGCAAAACCAGTTAATAAAGATAATATTAAAATAAATAATATAATTTTAATTTGTTGTTTAGAAAAATTCATATAGTATAAAATAACCTTTCATATTTTTTTTGATTCATAAATTTATTTTTTTAAAATATATTGAAATTTATTCTTATATGACATATTTATTTTCAGGGTCTACAATATTATTTGTTAAATTATAGATAATAAAAGTTCGGATATCATATTTTTTATCCTCTTTAGGGATATTTAATTTTTTCATAAAATTAATAAAATCATTTTGGTTGTATTTAAAATTTAAATAAGGAACTTTGTCTTCGTAGCATTTTAAATCTATATCAAAAATGGGCATATTATTATTTTGTGCCCTAGTAAGTCTATCTTTGGCTCCTGTTATAAATTCTTTTGTTCTTTCGGTGTACCATTGGTGCCCTTCTTGCTTTTGTTTTATTTTTTCTTGAGCTTTGATTGCATTTTCTTGGGATTGTAATGTTTTTTCTTGAGCTTGGGAAGTAAATTGAAGTTCATCTTTAAATGTTTCACAAATTAATCTTAACCAATAAATTAATTTCTAAATTTTTAGTTATAAAGCGTATATAAGGTGTTTTAGAAGATATATTGCTATTTTTCAATATTTTTTTTATATCAATATTATTGATTGTGTTTATAAAAGAATATTTTTCATTATAGTAATTATCATTATTGTTACAATTTGTATTTAATAATTCATCAGTGGCATCTGGTTTGCTAGTTTGTATTAATGAATAGTCAGCTTTAGAAATTTGACAACCATATTTTTCTTTAGGTTTTGCATTTTCGTATTCTAAATTATATAAATTATTTTTACCTTCAGTCCAAATGATATAATATGATGGCAAAATTTTACTTAATGTTTCAAAATCTTTTTTTCAAAGAAATTTATTTTTCCATTAATATCTTTTTGAGTGGGATTCATTCCTTCAAAAAAACAATACTCTCTTATGATATTGTTTTATAAATCTGGATAAATTAAATAAGGGGCAACAGTTATTTTATTAATATTATATTTTTTTAATTGTGATGGATTTTGTTTCGGCATTTCGGAATTTATAATTTGTTCTTTTATATTTGGAGGTTTTTCAAAAAAAGAATTAAATGCAAGTTCATTTTTATTTTCTAATTTTTGATTTTCTTCTTTGATTTTTATTTTGTGTTTTGCGTCCAAATATTTCCAAATAATTATTAAAATAGATAAAACAGTAATTATGGATATTGTAATAGTAATATTTTTTTTATTTAGGGTTTTCATTTTTTAGTTACCTTTCATTATAAATTTACCTCCTTACCTTTATTTTACTCTTTTTTTTGCGTAAAAATCGCTCAAAAACAGTTAAAAAAGTGAAAAAAAAGATACTTTTTGCCATATTAAAGGAGGTGATTTCAATTATATAATAAAAAAAAGACTCTCATTTATTGAGAGTCTTATTGATTTGGATTAATTTTTAATATTGTATATTTCTTTTAAAGCATTTTGGTAAGGTTGGATGTCTATTTGACTAAATTTATTTTTAGTTTGTAAATTTTGAAATAAATTGTTATGCCTTGTAATTGCTAAAGTTTGATCATTTTCTAATTGTTTGTTTTGTTGACTTAATTGTTGTAATGTATCAACAATGCGATTCATTTTATCTTCTATTTTTCGTTTTTCTTGTTCGTTTGCTGCTTCGTATTGTCTTTCTAAAACTTTTATATCTTTATTTATTTTTTTGCTGCTCAATGATATGTCATCCATTTTGCTATTTATTTTTAAAATATTTTCGTATGATTCTTTTTCGTCTTTAGACATGAAAGACATTTGTTGTTGTTGGTATTGTTTGCGTAGTTCTTTTTCTTTTGCTTTTATAGGTAGAATTTTTGGTAGTTCTTTAAGTTCATTATTGGTAATATATTTTAGTCTTTTGTTAAAATTTTCTTGTGAGACTTCTATTTTATTATTTATTTCAGTTTTATTGTTATTTTGTGATGAGGTTTTTAATAACATCGCATCAGAAGTGAATAATTGAGGTGTTACAAAGAAATAAAAAGTTGTAATTCCAATTAAAATTAAAAAGATAGTTGTAATAAGGATATATTTTTTGTTGCGGGTCATTTAGTTTGCTTTCTATTTTAAAAAGTGCTATTTTGTTTATCTTTGGTTCTTAATTTTATTTTATCATTTTTTTATTATTTTAATAATTTATTATTTTAAAAGTTTTTTTATATTATAAAGTTTTTCGGGTTGTAAAAAGATGAGTTAATGTTTTAAAATATGGGGTTGTCAGTAATTAAATAAATGTCTGATAATTGTAAATTGAGTATAAAATTTAGTTCTTTGGTGTATATTTCTAACATTTTTTCTTGAAATTGTTGAGTATAATGGATTTTATCTATTGTGTGTTTTTGGTTTTTTTTGGATATTTAAATAACTATTATAAATAGAGCCTAATCCTTGTTTTTCAAAAAGTGGAGTTGTAGGATGATTACTATATTTGCTTTTACAATCTTTCCAAGTTTTAGTTAATAAATCATGGAGTATTTCATTTTTTATTAAGTCATAATTGTTTCTTGTTGTCTTTATTAAAATATTAGAATTTATTTGAGGATGATATTTTAGTTCTTTTTCTTTGGATAGTTGTAAATTGAGTGTTTTTGGTTCTTCTTGGTTTATTTCTAATGTTATTTCTTGTTGTATATGTGGATATAGAATTAAACCTAATAACAATATACTTATAATTACTAAGAATGATAAAACTTTAATATTTATTTTCAAATTATTTATTTTCTTTTTCTTTTATATATTGAAGGTACAAGTGTTTCCCCACATTTATATTATAACTATTATTATGTAAAAAGTCATTATATAAAAAAAAAAAGACTATCATTTAAGATAATCTTAATATTATTTAAGTAATTTTTTGTTAGTTTGGGATGGGGGATTGTGTTTAAATTCATTGTTATACCTCCTTTCTTTTATATTTTAGGTATATTGGTTGGTTGGGGGTGGGTTTTATGCCTAAAATATGTTGGGAGGGTAAAATATTTTGGGTATGTTTTAGTTTTTGAGTAGTTCGTTTATTTTGGATAGTTTGTTTTGGTAGTCGGAAAGGGATTTTGGAGACGCTCTATTATTCTATTAAATTGTGTTTCAAACATTTCAACTGATTTAATTTGCCCATCTAATATACCAATTTCGCGTTCTAAATTTTCAATTTCAATTTTGGATTCGGCAAGTTGTAATTCAATTGCCATTTTTTGTTCGGGGGTTAGGTTTGGTTTGCTTTTTTGTGTTTGTTAGTTTGTTAGTTTGGTTTTATGTTCGTTTAAACTTGTTGTTTTTTCATCTCTTTGTTGTTGTGGTTTTATTTGGGTGATTTTTTCTTTTTCAGTTTGATAATTTTTAATTGAATCTTGGGTGGTTTTAATACTTGCTTCAATAGTGGTTTTAAAGTTAAGGACCATTTCTAAATCATAAAGTTCCCCTTCGTATTCGTATTTCTTTTCGTTTTTTGTTTGTGGTTTTGATGTGGGTGTAAATGTTTGAGAAGGTAAGTAAGGATTTTGGCTGCTTTGACTTCCTGTATAAATTCCTTCGTTATTAATGTAATCAGGTTTGTAAGATTGTGTGGGTTTGGGGGATGTTGGTGTGTCATCAGGTTTAGTGTTTTGATTAAATAAAACTAAAACTTACCCCCATTTAAGGATGCTTTTTTTCTTTTTTATATTATTATTAATTATTTATAATCACATTAAAATTAATACAAAATACATAATTATTAATATAAAATTAATAAAAATATAACAAAATGAAAATATAGGGTTGACATTAAACAAAAAAAGTAATACAATATTATTGGCAATCGTTAATGTGAGTGCCAAGAGGTGATGAATATGCTTTCAGATAGAAAAAAATTAATCTTAAAGGCTGTAGTGGAAAACTATTCACAAAAAGGACAACCCGTAGGTTCTAAACTGCTTACCCATTTGCCTTATCTTAAATTTGCAAGTGCTACTATTCGTTATGATATGGTGCAATTAGAAAAAGAAGGGTTTTTACAAAAAAATCATACTTCTAGTGGTAGAGTGCCTTCTTTTAAGGGCTATACTTACTATCTAAACCATTTATTAACACGTGATCATGATGTTGCTTGTATGTTTGAAAGCATTGACAAAGTGATTCAAAAAAAGCGTTTTTGTAAAGGACAAGTAATTAAAGAAGCTCTTAATTTGTTAAATAATTTAACTAATTATACTGCTATGGCAATTGGTTCTGATATTTTTAATAATAGTAAAATTACTAAAATTGATTTTATTCCTTTAAATAGTACTCAAGCTGTTATTTTGATTATTACTGATAAAGGAAATGTACAACATCAAAATATTTCTTTGGATCAAACAAAAGAAATTAGCATTTATGACCTTAAAGATGTAGTGCAAGTAGTAAATGATTTGTTGACAGATAAGTTTTTATCAGAAGCAGCCAATATTATTCAAAGTGATTTTTTTAAACAAACTATTGCTAAATATATTTGTTTTCAAGAACAATTAATTGCTTTGTTTATGGAAGCTTTTAGTAGTTTTGCCTCAGAGAATCTTTATTTTTCGGGGGTTTCTAAAATGCTTGAAAAACCTGAATTAAGTAATCCTGAAATTATTAAAAAATTTATGGGTCTTTTAGAGCGTAAAGAATTATTAAAAATTATGTTAAATCAAGATAGTTTGTCTTTTAAATTTTCTGATGGCTTGCAACTTACCCCTTTAAAAGATTGTATGATTCTTTCTATTCCTTTTGATGTAAATCCTAATGAGAAAGGAAGAATTGCAGTTGTAGGACCTTTGTGGATGAAATATCCTAAAGTTATTCCTATTTTGGAATATTTGGCAGTTCATTTATCTAAATTAAACGATCAAGAATAACAAATAAAAGAATAAATAATACAATAAATAATTGTAAGATAAAATATAAGTAATAATTACAATTACAACAAATAACAAATAACAAATAATAAGTAATAAGTAATAATGAAATAATTTATAATTTATTAAAAAAATAACTAAACAGGCTGCCAAAATACTTGTAAGTAACGTAATAAAAACATAATTATATCAAGAAAAGAGGTTTTAAGATGTTTTTAGAAAAAGACCAAGATAACTTAGATAATTTAGAAACACAAGCAAAAGAATTGCATAAAGATTGTAAAGAATGCAAAAATTGTCAAAAAGAAGAAACTAAAACAACAAATAAAGACAACCAAAAGGAAGATGAAACTGTTAAAAATCAATCAAATCAATCAAATCAAACTAAACAAACAAATACCAAACAACAAAAACATCAATCAAAAGAAAACAGTCATCTGCAAATTACTAAATTACAAACTCAAATTAAAGAATTACAACAAAAACTTACCCAACAAAAAAAAGCCTTTGATGAAGAGTTGTTAAAAAATCAAGCAGAATTGATTAACTTTAAGAAAAGAGCCCAAACTCAAAAAGCAAATGAATTAAAATATGCATCAAGTAATTTTATTACTAATTTATTAATGCCCTTGGAACAATTAGAAAAAGTCATTGATATGCCTACACAAAATGAATTGTTGCAAAAATATTTATTAGGATTTAAGTTGTTACAACAACAAATAAAAAAAGTGTTGCAAGATGAAGGAGTAGAAGAAATTAAGGCTCTTAATAAGCCTTTTGATCCTGCTTTGCACCACGCTTTAGAAACAGTGTGCGACCCTAAAAAACCTGATAAAACTAATTTAGCAGTTTTACAAAAAGGTTATTTATATAAAAAAAGAATTTTAAGACCAACATTGGTTAAAGTAAATGAATGGAGTGATAAAAATGACAAAAACGAATAAAATTATAGGTATTGATTTAGGAACAACTAACTCTTGTGTTGCTGTAATGGAAGGTGGCGAGGCAAAAGTTATTCCTAATGCTGAAGGTGGAAGAACAACTCCGTCTGTAGTTTCTTTTAAAGGTGATGAAATTATGGTAGGAGAAATTGCCAAACGTCAAGTAATTACTAATCCTAATACTATTAGTTCTATCAAAAGACACATGGGAGAAGCTAATTATACTGTTAATGTGGGTGGTAAAAAATACACTCCGCAAGAAATTAGTGCAATGATTTTGGCAAATTTGAAAAAAACTGCTGAAGATTATTTAGGAGCTCCAGTAAGTGAGGCAGTAATTACTGTTCCTGCTTATTTTAATGACGCTCAAAGACAAGCTACAAAAGATGCAGGTAAAATTGCAGGCTTAAATGTTAAACGTATTATTAATGAACCAACTGCAGCTGCTCTTTCTTATGGCGTTGACAAAGGTGATAAAGAACAGACCATTTTAGTGTTTGACTTAGGAGGAGGAACTTTTGATGTTTCTATTCTAACTTTGGTTGATGGTACTTTTGAAGTGCTTTCTACTTCTGGAGACAATGCTTTGGGAGGCGATGATTTTGACTTACGTATAGTAGATTTCTTAGTGAAAGAATTCAAAAAAGAAAATAGTGTTGATCTTTCCAAAGATAAAATGGCAATGCAAAGATTAAAAGATGCTGCTGAAAAAGCTAAAAAAGAATTAAGTGGTGTTACTTCTTCACAAATTTCTTTGCCTTTCTTAACAATGAGCGAAGCAGGTCCACTTCATTTAGAATACAATATGACTCGTGCTAAATTCAATGAACTTACTAAAGATTTAATTGATCGTTGTTTGGCTCCTGTAAAACGTGCTTTAAGTGATGCCAAATTAGATATTGAAAAAATTGATCAAGTGCTTTTAGTGGGTGGTTCTACTCGTATTCCTGCAGTACAAGATTTAGTTAAAAATGAATTGAAAAAAACTCCTAATAAGAGTATTAATCCTGATGAAGTAGTTGCTATTGGAGCTGCTATTCAAGGAGGAATTCTATCAGGAGACGTTAAAGATATTTTACTGTTAGACGTAACTCCGCTTTCTTTAGGAATTGAGACTTTGGGTAATGTCTTTACTAAATTAATTGAAAGAAACACTACCATTCCAACTTCCAAAAAACAAGTCTTTTCAACTGCCGCAGACAATCAACCAGCAGTAGATATTCATGTTTTACAAGGAGAACGCCCTTTAGCAGCTGATAATAAAACTTTGGGAAGATTCCAATTAACAGATATTCCACCAGCACCGCGCGGAATTCCTCAAATTGAAGTTACTTTTGACCTTGATGCAAACGGAATTGTATCAGTTAAAGCCAAAGATTTAGGTACCAACAAAGAACAAAAAATTACTATTTCAGGAAGTGGTGCCCTTAAAGAAGAAGAAATTCAAAGAATGATTAGAGAAGCTGAAGAAAATGCTGAGGTAGATCGTGTGAAAAAAGAAAGTATTGATGCGCGTAATGAAGCAGAAAATATGATTTTCCACACTAAAAAATCTTTAGAAGATCTAAAAGCTGACGTTACACCAGAAGAAAAAGACAAAGTTGAGACTCAAATTAAAGAATTAGAAGAAGCTCTAAAAGGAGACGATACTGCTTTAATTAAAGAAAAAACTGCAAGTCTTACTAAAGAATCTCAAGGAATTGCAATGAAAGCTTACCAAAAAGCTCAAGAAAAACAAGTACAAGAAAAAGGTACGCAAGAAAACACTACTGCTAAAAATGAAAAACCTCAAGACGAAGTAGTAGACGCTGATTTTGAAGAACAAAAATAATCAATAATAAAAACAAAACTAAACAAAAACAACCATAAAAACAAACAAAAAATATACAAAAAAATATACAAATACAAAAACAACCACAAAAAAACAAACTATAAAGAATAATGAAATCAAAGGAAAAGCCCCCTTAGTTTTATTATTAGGAGAAGTTAGCTACAATGACAAAAAAAGATTATTATCATATTTTGGGTCTAGATAAAGACGCAAGTCCTGAGGACATCAAAAAAGCTTATCGTAGTCTTGCTAAAAAATATCATCCTGATATTTCCAAAGAAGCTAACGCCGAGAGCAAATTTAAAGAAGTTCAAGAAGCTTATAGTGTTTTAGGAGATGCTTCTAAAAAAAGTAATTATGATCGTTTTGGTGATGCTTCTGATAACGGTTTTTCTGGCTTTGGTGGCGGTGGTTTTGATGGTTTTGATTCTTTTGGGGATTCTTTTTTTAGTTCCTTTGGAGATATTTTTGGTAATCAACAAACTAAAAAACCTTCTTATGATAAAAAAGTAGAAATGACTATAAGTTTTATGGATGCTGTTTTAGGAGCTAACAAAACTATTGAAATTACTGTAGAAGCTGATTGTAGAGTTTGTCATGGTAAAGGAGCAGTTTCCAATCAAGATGTTATTACTTGTAAACGTTGTGGCGGAACTGGACAAATTATTACTGAGCAAAGAACTTTTTTAGGTAATATTCGTTCTCGTCAAGTTTGTCCTAATTGTAGTGGTAAAGGACAAGAAATTAAAAATAAATGTTATGCTTGTCACGGACAAAAACGTCAAAAAGTTAAGCAATCAGCTACCTTTAATATTCCTGCAGGGATTCAAGAAGGAATGTCTTTGCAAGTTCCTGGGAAAGGAAATTTTATTCCTTTAAGTAATAATCAAAAAGCAGGAGATCTATATATTACTTTTAAAGTGCGTCCTCATGAATCTTTTGTAAGACGTGAATATGATATTATTTTAGAAATCTTTATTACTTTTCCAGAAGCTGTTTTAGGAACTAATATTTTGATTCCTACTATTTATGGTGAAGTAGCTTTAAAAATTCCTGCAGGGATTCAATCAGGCAATAAATTAAGAATGAAAAATAAAGGAGTTGCACATCTTAATTCTTCTTATCGTAAAGGTGATCAGTATGTTGTTGTTCATATTAAAACTCCTAACCAATTAAGTTTAGAAGAAAAAAGATTATATCAAAAATTATTAGATTTGCAATATCGTAGTTAATATAAGTAATAATATAAGTAAATAAATATTAATACAAATAATACAATATTAATAGTAAATAATAAAATAATAAGGAGACCAACTTAAAAGTTGGTTTTTTGTTATGTAGCAATTTAATGTTTAAGTTTTTAGAGTTTTACATAGTTAATTTTAATTGTATTATGATGAATAATAAATTAATATTTTTTAATATAAATGTTGAATTGTAATATAGTTTTTATGTTATATTATAATTAATAGTAGATAAATAGTTTTGTTATTTGCTATTTTATTAATATTTATCATATTAAATTAACTACTCATTAAATATTTGAGTTATAATAAAGGCATAAAGTCTTTTATTATATTTAAGTTAGAGGCTTTAGAATTTTAACAAATTTAATTTGATAATTCAATTTAATAAAGAGGTGAAATAACATGTTTTTATTAGATAATCTTAAAGAAAAAATTAAAGATAATAAAAAATTAAGTTCGGTTGCAGTTTATCGTAGAGCAAACCATAAAAGAGTTATTCAAAAAACTTTATTATGGATTAGTTTAATGCTTTTATTTTTGGCACTTTCTTATGCAGTTGTATGGCATGAATTAGTTTTTTGCCCAAATTTAGGTTAAATAAAAAAAACAATTATTTTTAAATATTTGTATCTGCCTGCTATTATAAGTATTATTGCTTTTGTATTTTCTTGTTTTTCTTCAAGTATAGCACGATTAACAGCTCCTGTTTGTCTTATTGCTTTGGGGATATTTTTAGGGATGTTTATGGGTTATTTATATGTTCGTTTGAATATATCACATACATTAGATTTGACTGATAAATTACTAATACATAAACATTTATGCCTAACTATGTTGCTTTCGTTTATTTTTATTTTGATGAGTAATTTTGCAATTACTATTTTACTTTATTATAAAAAGTTTAAAAAACAAAATAATCAACAATTAATTAATAAATTTGCTTTTGTAGTTTTTAATTTCTTTGTAATTACTATGTTTTATGTTGTTTTATTTTATGGGGTTGCTTTCCTTTGGTTGGCATCAGTTTCGCAATTAAGTCAACTTTCATCCTTATTTGACCCTTATTTTATGTTAGTGCTCCTATTTGTAAGTCTATTTATTTCATGGGCGTCTGTTTATATTGCAGGAGCTTTAGTTGTCTTTGGTTATATTATTGAAAAACAAGTAGATAAAAAATATGAAGCATCTATGGCTTTTGCTTTATGTCTGTTAGTTTTTTGGCCTCTTATTAAAGCTTTATGGAACTTTTGTAAAAAGGAGGATTAATAATTAATATTATTTATAAATTTAGAGCAGGAATTAATTTTTAATTTCTGTTTTTTTGTTTTTATGAAGTATTTATTATTTATAATGTTGTAATTATTATTTATAATATTGTAATTAGTCAATTTTGGAATTTGAAATAAAATTTGTTAATTGGGGTTATAATAAAATTCTTTTTATTGTTTGTTTTGGTTTTTTTAATTTATCCTTAAATATTTTATGATAACAAAATCCCCAAACCCTAAAAAACTCAATCAAAAAGCAAGTATTTTAGTTATAATAATTGGGTATAAGTTTTTTATTTTGATACCTTAATTACTTTCAAAAAGGAGAGTTTATAAATGTTTAAATGGTTGAAAAGTAAATTTTTTAAAAATAAAAATAATGATAAATATCAACTAGGTCTTAAAAAAACCAAAGCTAGTTTTCTAGATTTTCAAACTCTTTTGAAACAATCTAACAATATCGAAAAAACCCTATTACAAGCATTAGAAAGTTTTTTAATTCAAGCTGATTTTGGTACTAAAACCACTCTTTTTTTGATGCAAGCTATCAAAGATGAAATTAATCAATTTCAAATTAAAAATCCTCAAAAGCTTCCTTCTGTTGTTGTTTCTAAAATGCTTGATTTGTATCAAAATATGAAAGTTATGAAAGGCATATTAGAAAGTCCGCAAGAACAAGACAAAGAACAAGAAAAACAAAATCAAGATTCCAATCCAACAAATCCCAAAGACACTTTTCAATCTCAAAATAACTTGCCTCAAATGTATTTGTTTACAGGAGTTAACGGAGTAGGAAAAACAACTACTATTGGAAAAATGGCTGAAGCATTGAAACAAGAAGGCAAAAAAGTATTATTGATTGCTGCTGATACTTTTCGTGCAGGTGCAGTAGAACAACTCCAAATTTGGGCAAAAAGAGTAGGTGTTGAAGTTTTTTGCAAGCCTTTGCCAGCTCATCCTACAAGTGTTATTTTTGAAGGCATCGAACTTGCTAAAAGTCAAAATTATGATATTATTTTGTGTGATACTGCTGGAAGATTACAAAACAAAACTAATTTAATGCAAGAATTAGCCAAAATTAATCGTGTTATTTGCAAACATTTGCCCGCCTCCAATTTACAAACTTTTTTAGTTTTGGATGCTACTACAGGGCAAAATGCTATTAATCAAGTTGATTTGTTCAATCAAGCAACTCCACTTTCAGGAGCCATTTTAACCAAGCTTGACGGCACTTCCAAAGGAGGGATTGTTTTTGCAATTAAATATTTATACAATTTGCCCACTAAATATATTGGTGTAGGCGAAAAATCCCAAGATTTAATTACTTTTGATGTTAAAAATTATCTTTTTAATTTATTTGAAGGTTTTTTTACTTCTGAAGATATTTTATAATTGCTAATTATAAAGAAAAAATAACAAATAACAAATAACGAAAAACAAACACAAAAAAACATAAAAATTATTATATCAAAAATAACGAATTCAAAAATATTTAAAAAACATTGCCCCAACAAAAAATTAAACCCCACAAAAACAAATTTCACAACATCAAAAAGGAGATAAAAATATGAGTATATTAGGTGAAGGCTTACAAAAAGTTATTAACAAAATTAGAGGAAAAAAAATCCTAGAACAACAAGACATTCAAAACATTATGCAAGATATTAAAGTTTCTTTGGTAGAAGCTGATGTTCATTTACAAGTTATTGATAAGTTTAATGAAATTATTGAAAAAAAGACTTTGAAACAAGAAGTTTTAAAAGGACTGAACCCCAAAGAACATATTATTAAAATCGTAAACGAAACCCTAATTCAAATTTTGGGTTCTACTCGTGCAGATCTTACTTTTAAGCCTAATTGTAATTTGGATACTTTAATGTTAATTGGGTTGCAAGGAAGCGGTAAAACGACTACTGTAGGAAAATTAGCTCTTTGGTTGCGTAAAAAAAATAGTAAAAAAGTTTTGCTTGTAGCTTGTGATATTTATCGTCCAGGAGCAGTAGAACAATTAAAAGTTATTGGTAAACAAATCAATATTGATGTTTTTTCTAAACCTGACACTGCTGTTTTAGATATTGTAGATGCAGGATTAAAACATGCTTTGCAAGAAGGATATGATGCAGTAATTATTGATACTGCGGGGCGCCTTGATATTGATGAGACAATGATGCAAGAATTGCAACAAATTAAAGCCAAAGCCAATCCTTCAGAAATTTTGTTAGTTGTGGATTGTCTTTCAGGACAACAATCTGCTAATACTGCTCAGTCGTTTCATAATCAAGTAGGAGCAACTGGAGTTATTTTGACCAAAATGGATGCAGATACTAAAGGAGGAGCTGCTTTATCAGTAAGAGCAATTACAGATCTGCCTTTAAAATTTGTTTCTTCTTCAGAGACAATTGACAGTTTAGAGCCCTTTAATCCTGATAGAATGGCATCTCGTCTTTTAGGAATGGGAGATATTTTAACTTTAATTGAGACAGTTACCGATAAAATTGATCCTCATCAAAGTAAACAAATGATGGAAAAATTATTTGATGATAGTTATAATTATTATGATTTTCAAAAACAATTAAAAACATTAAAAAAAATGGGTTCTTTCAGCAAATTGTTAAGTTTTATTCCTGGATTAGGTTGTAAGATGAAACAACTTTCTGCCAGTTTAGGTGATGATGGATTTAATAAATTTGAAGTTTTAATTCAAAGTATGACTAAACAAGAAAAGAAAAATCCTCAATTAATTGCTTTGAGCAGTAGACGTAGACAAAGAATTGCCAAAGGTTCTGGTAATCAATTAAGTGATGTTAACAAGCTAATTACCCTTTTAGAACAACAAAAAAAATTAGCTAAGCAAATGCAACATTTTGATGATCAAGATCTTGATAAATTACAAAATGATCCGATGGCTTTTTTTCGTGATATGAATAATAAATAATTAAAATTATAAAATCTTTTTATTAAGTATTTTTGTACCCTTTAATATTTTTATAAAATCCAAAAGGAATACAAATATGAACCTATTAACTAAAAGTAAAGAAAACTTTTTTAAAATTTTTATTGGCACTTTATTATTTATTTTAACAACCACTTTAACAATTTATTTTTCATATAACTTATATCATCAATACAAACAACAAAAATTTAAAGAATATCAAAAACAAATGGAACAATATGATGCCAAAAACCTCCTACTAAATTTAGCGCACATCCTTTATTATCCCAACGTTGTAAAGAAACAAATGATGATATAGTAAACAATATAAGTTTTGCAAACATAATTGGCATGGAAACTGAAAAAGAAACTTGTAATCGCATTTTAGCAATGGTATCTCATCCTGAATGGTTCCAAAACGCAGGAAAAATCAATAAACCAAAAAGACTCCTACTACACGGAGTCCCAGGAACAGGTAAAACATTATTAGCAAGAGCATTTATGTCACAAGCAAGACAAGCAAGACAAGCCTCCCCTTCCACCGATGCAGGCTGTTTTGAATTTACCCCCTACGACTTTATCACCAAAACCCGCGAATAAGGAATCGAAATTATAAGAGCGATGTTTGATTTCATTAGAGCTGAATGGCATCTAAACAAAAATAATGGTATGGGAGTAATTTTCATCGATGAATGCGACCAAGTATGGGAAAAAATGGAACTTATCAACCAAGAAGACCAAAAAATAAAAGACATCTTAAACGCCTTCAAAGCCGAAATTACTTCATTAAGAAACCACCGCCCCCACAACCCTGATGCTTTTATTTTCGTAATTGGAGCCACTAATCACTTAGATCAAATAGACGATGCCATCAAATCACGCCTCAACTACCACATAGAATTTAAACCCTTAGATACAAATGGTAGAAAAAAATTCTTAGAATTCTTAATTGCAAAAAGAAAAACACCAATCACCTCAACTGCAAAAGAATATTTATTAACAACAATTAATGATGCATTGGAAAAATTAACTGATAAATCCAAAACAGGACAACGCACTATGGAATATCTTTTAGATGATGCAATTATCAATGCTCGCTACGAAACCCAAGGGCAAAGTGACATTAGAATTGAAGACTTAAAAAAATCTTTTAAAGTTATTTATGGATTTGATTTGCCTTAAAGACTTCATTAAAAAACTCATTATAATTAAAATTATAAAATCTTTTTATAAACGCAATAAAATAAAAACCCAAACAAAACCTTGTATTCTAAGAAAGTTTTTCCAAACTTTCTTTTTTTAATATTATATTAATTATTTTCCTTTTGTACCTTATAAATAACACAATCATTATTAACTTATAATCCAATTTTGGCTATTAGCTAAACGATAAAATAAATAGGAGAAACAATGAAACATTTAGTTTTAGTTGATGGCAATTCGCTTTTATTTCGAGCATATCACGCAACTGCAAGCAAATATAAACCTCTTTTGCAAAATAAAAAAGGGATCTACACTAATGCTCTTTTGTCTTTTATTAGAATGTTTGAAAAAATTTTAGAAGAAACGAAAGGCTATATTTTAGTAGCTTTTGATACTCATAAACCTACCAAAAGACACCAATTATACGATGCTTACAAACAAGGAAGACCAAAAACACCTTCTGCATTGATTAGTCAAATTCCTTTGATTAAACAATATTTAGACCTAATCGGCGTTAAATATCATGTCCAAGACGAATACGAAGCCGATGATATTATAGGTACTTTAGCCAAAGAAGCCAGCAATCAAAATAAGACAGTATCTATTTATTCAAGTGATCAGGATTTATTGCAATTAGTAGATGAAAAAATTACTGTTTGTTTGCTTAAAAAAGGATTGCGTGAAATTAAATGCTATACACCTCCTACTTTGTTTGAAGAATACGGTCTTAAAGAATATCAAATGATTGATTATAAAAGTTTAATTGGCGATCCTTCTGATAACATTAAAGGAGTATTGGGAATAGGACCTAAAACTGCTCAAAAGTTATTACAAGAATACGATTCCCTAGATAATTTGATGCAAAATTTAGACAACATTAAACCTATTTTAAAAACCAAAATCCAAAATTCCCAAGCTGATTTAGAACTTAGCAAAATACTTACCGCAATTGACCTTAAAGTTCCCTTGCCCTTTGATTGTATGCAAACAGAAATACAAATACGTTTGGCGCAAAACCTTAAAAATTTTTATGAAGAAATGGATTTTAGACGCTTAGCTATTACCAAATATGCAAGAATTGAAAAAGAAACAAATACCATAAATACAAATGCAAATTATAATAATAAGGAAGCATCCCCCAAATCCAAAGAAGTGCAAGAAGTAGAAAAATATAGCAATTTAGAAAATGATAATAATTTAAACCAAACAAATCAAAACAGACTTATCAACAACAACACCACTAACAATAATGACAATAACGCTCCAAAAGTTCAAGAACAAGGCGCCAACCCACCTCAAAACAATTTTAATTTTCAAATTATCAAAGACCAAAACTCTCTAAATGCTTTTTTGGCTCAAATCCAACCACACCAAATTTGGGCTTGTTTTTTTGAGTTAGAAAAAGAAAATGACTCAAATACTTTTTTGCAAGGAATTGGTTTTTCCAATGAAAATACACATTTTTTTATAGATGCTAATTTGGCTTTTGATAATAATAACTTTTGCAATTATCTAAAAGATGCTAATTTTTATAAAATTGTTTTTCACAATCAAGCAACACAACTTTTTTTAAAAACAAAACATCAAGAACTCAACGGAGTTATCTTTGATTTAGTTTGTGCTTCTTATCTTTTATTTCCTTTGAAAAATCTTGAATTTAGTAATATTATAGCCAAAATAGATATTTTGAATAACACAAATTATGTAAGCCAATTATCTCAAAACATTTTTATTTTAGAGCAAAAAGTAGCTTTTAAAGCTTTTTTATTACACGCCATCAAAAATAGCGTTTTGCATCATTTAAAAGCTCAAAACCAATTATTTTTGTTTCAAGAAATAGAACTTCCCTTATCAAATATTTTAGCCCAATTAGAATATGAAACTAATTTAGTACAACAAAAACAAATAATAGAAGCACAGCCAATAGAAAAAAATACGGATGAAAAAATAGAGACACAACAAGAAAAAATACCAAAAACAAATCAAGGGCAAGAACAAGAACAAGCACAAGAAACTCACATCAACCAATTAAAATCATTCAAAGATGTTTTTGGGTATCAAAATAGTTGTTTTTTAAATATAATACACAATAAAAAATCTTATAATTATTTAATTAATGATAATTTTTTTTGCTTTTCGTTAAAAATTTTAGCTACTTTAGGAAATATTCAAAAAATTAAAAATTACTTTAAAATTGAAAACAATCATCTTTTAAATGATGAACAAACCTTACAATTTTTTGTAAATGCGCCCAAATCAGAAATCAAAAAGGACTCTCAAAAACTTTCTGAAACAACGAATTTTGATGTGGATGCGTGGACAAAAGAAATTATCCCTGAATTAAATATTTCTTCGAATTGTGCCCAAGATTTTATCCATCAATATTTAAGTTTGGATGATGAAATTATAAATTATTATCAAAGTTTATTACAACAAATCAAAGAAAAAAAATATGCATTAACTTTATTGAAAAGAAAAGTTTTTTTTGGTAATCAAAAATTAACTCCGAATTTTGATTTAGAAACATTATATGTTTTTTTACAAGAAAATATTTTAGATATGAAAAAAATTGTCATATTGCAATTATTGCGCCATTTAGAACGAAACAATGAAACTGCCAAAATTACTTATTTTGCTTTAAATGATTATTTGCAACAAAACATAGATTTAATTTCTAAACATTTGAATTATTTTTTTATTTTAGATAATGGTAATATTTAATTGGACAAATCTTATTATTTATAATTTATTTATAATTTATTTATAAAATAGAAATGTTAAATATCCAAATCAATAAAAAAGCAAAAGAAAAAAGCAAACTAAAAAAGCAAAAGAACAATTGCAATCCAAAAACAAAGATAAAAAAGGAGCAAATGCATGCCAGAATTACCTGAAGTCCAAATTATTGTAGATTTTTTAAAAACACAGTTAATAGGAAAAAAAATTGTTGCAACTAAGGTATTTTATGAGCCTGCTGTTAAAAATACCAAAGAATTTCAAAAAATTGAACAAACTACCATTTTGGATATTCAAAGAAAAGGTAAATTTTTATTATTTTTTTTAACTCAAGAATTAGTTTTAATAGGGCATTTGAGAATGGAAGGAAAATTATTTATCAAACCTTGCGATGAGCCTAAACACAAATACGAACATTTTGCAATTATTTTGGAGGATAAAAGTTCTTTAAGATATTATGATTTTAGGAAATTTGGTAGATTTGAAGTTAAGAATCAGAACATTTTTTTAACCCAAACTACCTTGCATCAACTAGCCTTAGATCCTTTTGAAATCAATCCAGTTGTTTTGTATCAAAAAATATTAAAGACCAAAAGCGCTTTGAAAAAAGTTTTATTAAATCAAAAAATAATTTCTGGATTAGGCAATATTTATGTTAATGAAGTTTTGTTTTTAGTAAAATTGCATCCTGAAACTAAAGCTTGCGAACTGTCTTTGGAACAAGTGCAAGAAATTGTAACAATTTCCCAAAAAGTACTTACCAAAGCAATTAAACTGGGCGGAACTACTGTAAGTACTTTTGAATCTCAGCCAGGTATTATAGGCTATTTTCAAAACAAATTACAAATTCATGGCAAAGTTAATAAGCCTTGTATTAACTGTCAAACTAAAATTATCAAAATCAAAGTTGGCGGCAGAGGTACTTATCTTTGTCCTGTTTGTCAAAATCATAATCCTAATAAAGAATTATAATTGATTTATTTTCAACTATAAAATAGATCAATATTTTTTAAAAAAGAGGTTTTTATGCTTAGTCATCTAAATTTATTTCAAATCAAAAATTCAGTTTTTTTGTCGCTTGAAGACCATCAAAGCCTAAGTTTGCTTTATCAACCACTAATAGGCACTCATGCGCTTGGTATTTATCATATTTTAGCAACTCTAAAACCTAATATTTTTTATCAACATCAATTTTTATTTGATTTGAGTGCGGTTTCAAAAAATGATTTTTTAGAAGCACAAGAAAAATTAGAAGCTCTTAATTTGCTCCAAACTTTTTGCAATTCCGAAACCCAAGAAAGAATTTATTGGCTTAATTTGCCATTCAGATCTCAAGAGTTTTTTAAAGACCCTCTTTTTAGTAATTTTTTATTAAGTGAAGTGGGAGAGGCTACTTTTTTGAGTTTGCAAAATCATTTTAGTAAAGAAGCTTCCACTAAAAAAAATAATTGGGACGCTTTTCAAGACATTAGTAAAAAATTTGATGATTTGTTTCAAGTGCAAAAAATGGATTTACCAACTGATTTTACTTGTCCCAATAACCAAACAAATTCTTCTCCAAGACAGTTTTTAAATAACGCTTTTGATTATAAATTATTTTTGCAAAAATTGCCCCAACGTTTCAAAAAACCATCTTTAACTTGCAATCAAACAAGTGATTTTATTCAAAAATTAAGCTTAGTTTATAATTTAGATGAAGCTACACTTTCGGAAATATATCAAAAAACTTTTCCAAAGCCCAGCGAAATCGAACTATCCAAATTAAGCCTAGGTGTAAAAAGATATTATCAGATGCATACTCAAAATCAAAATTTGGTTTTTGCGAAAAAAACGCAAGATAATGAACAAGATACGATTGCTTTGCTCAAACGTAAAGATTCTACTCAAAGAATTATTATAAATCATTGTCCTAAAAATATGCAAGCCACTGCGGCTGATACTGTTTTTCAATTTATGGAAAGAAACAATTTAGAACCGGGGCTAGTCAATGTGCTTTTAACTTATATTTTGGAACGAAAAGGCTTTGTGCCCTCAGTGGTTTATTTGGAAAAAATCTTAAAATCTTGGGAGCAAAAAGGGATTTTTGATACTGAAACAGCATATGATTTTTATATGGAACAAGAAAAAAACCAATCCCAAACTAAGTTTAGATCTAATTTAAAAAAACCACAAATTTCTCCTAAATGGTTAGAAGATTTTAAAAAGAAAAAACAGTCATAATTTTTTGGATGATTTATTATTACAAGGAATCAATTCAATTTGATAAAATTTTACAAAAGCAAAAGAGGTGAAAAATGAATTTATGGAATTTTCAGATATAAAAATAAAAATTAGGAAAATGATTGCACAGTGCGAAGAAACCAAAAATTTAGATATCTCTGATGATGAACTGCCAGTTATTTATCATTATTTGCTCACCAAAGATCAAGAAAATGAATATGGGAATCGCCAAGAAATAAAAACTAATCCTTTAAGAGTTGTTTGGGTTCCTACTGTTAAATCTCAAGCTCTTTATTTTAAGGAACATTGGCAATCGCAAAATGAATTGTTTGATAGTAGCATTAATTTCGATGCTCATTTAGTGAGGCAATTTGTAGTGGATAATGATTCTAAGCAAAAAGCGTTAAAAGAGATGAAACAAATTATTAAACATTTTGAAAAATCTACCAAAGGTTTTTATTTGTCGGGTTCTTTTAATACTGGAAAAACTATTTTTTTGAAAAAAATAGCTTATGAATTAATTCAAAAACAAATTTCTGTTATTTTTCTTTTTATGCCTGATATAACTAGAAAATTTAGAAATTTTTTGTATAATAATACTTTAGAAACAAGGTTGCAACAATTAAAAAATGTTAAGTGTTTGATTTTGGATGACCTAGGTTCAGAAAATATGACACCTTGGTTTCGTGATGAAATTTTGCTTCCTTTGTTGTATGATAGAGCTGAAAAAAAGTTGCCCCTTTTTATTAGTAGTAATTTGCCCTTTAATGAACTGCACAATTATTTATTGCATTTGCATGGAGCTGAAAATGCTAATATTGAAGTTAAGGTATACAAAATTATTGAAAAAATTCGTACCCTTACTCACTTTTATGATTTTTCCGAAAAACAAGATTCCTAATAAGACAGTTTGAACTTGGTCAAGGATTAAAAATATTCTTTTTGGGAAAAACGTAATAACACAAGCAAATAATTTATAATTTATTTTGGTGGAGATGATGGGAGTCGAACCCATGTACAAAATCACTTTAATTTATATATTCTACATATTTAGTTTATTTTGTAAGTTCGCAATTTATGAAAAAACAAACAAAATCCATAAATTACTAGTCTTTTTGATATTTGCTAAAAGAGCAAAGACAAACCCAATTAGCAAAACTTACCTTATTGCCTTCCTTAAATCGTAAGTTAATTTAAGTGCGGGTTTTGCTTATTTATTTAAGCAAAAGCTAATTGTGAAGAAAAACTGTTTGCAAAATTCATTTGATAAACTGGAGTTTGTCCAGCAAAATCTTGTGTATTTGTTACAGTTTGTTTGTTATTTCCGGTTATTATAACCTCGACGTTTTTACTTGCGTAACCAAGATATGCTATATAAATTTCGTTGACCTTGGCAAATCCAAAACATCCCCATATTTTTATTTTAACTCAAAAAACCTTTTTTAAATCAAGTTATTTTTAGATTTGTTATTTGTGTTTTTGGAATGGATCATATTTTTGATTAATTTATTCTTTTTGCCTACTCAAAAATTATAACCAATAAATTTAAAATTTTGTAAAAGCGCCAAAGATAAAATTATCTAAATTTAAACTAAACTCAAATCAAAATTACACAAGCAAACAAAAAGCTCAATATATATAACAAAAAAGGGATTTGCATCCCTTCCTTTGTTCGATTATTAATGAAATTATTAGTTAACTACAACAACATCTACAGCTTGAGCTCCGAGGTCGCCTTCTTTAACAGTGAATTCCACCTTGTCGTTTTCATTAAGTGTTTTTCTTCCAAAGACTTCAGTTTGAATAGAACTGTAATGTACGAAAATATCTTTCCCATCAGCTGAAATGATAAATCCGTAGCCTTTGTCTTTAGAAAACCATCTACATGTTCCCTGTTGTTTTTTGTCTTGCATTATTAATAATACTCCTTCTTTTAAATTATTTCGGTTTCATAACCTATTATCTATTATAACTCATTTATTTTTAGAGTCAAACATTTTTACACACTTTTTTTTACTTTTTTGACGTTTTTTGGTAAAATTTTCATTTTTTTCGTCAAAAATTTGCATTTTGATATTTTTTTTGATATAATAAAATATGTTAAGCCCTTATAGTTTAACGGCAGAACGTAGCAATGGTAATGCTGAAATACAAGTTCAATTCTTGTTAAGGGCACCAAAACCAAAATTAAGATGATGTGGGCGTCGTATAGTGGTTATTATACGTGCTTGCCAAGCATGAGACGGGGGTTCGATTCCCCTCGCCCGCTCCATACATTATATAATTTAGATGTATTATATTTGTTTATTAAAAAACTTTATTATTTAGCTTTTTTTGCCCCAATAACAGCGTTTAATTGTTAAATTAATATAATATATTATAGATATCATAAAAGCAATCTTTAATTAAAGCTTGCTTTTTATTTTATTATGGGCATAATTTCAGTATAAAATATTATAATAAAATATTGATAGCTTATTTTCTAAATTATTAAAATTTTATTATAATATTGCAATTGATGAATAATTATTAAGAAAACTGTATGTAATTTATAATAATAGATGTTTATCCAAAGTTAAATTAATTTATAAATAGATAATTTAAATAAAAATACCAAAATTTAATCAAATTCTAAAAAAGAGACTTTTTAAGTCTCTTTTTTATATATATAAAATTATAAAAAAACTCATTATATAAAGATGAGTGAGCAAAAAATTCCTTTTTTTTGTGATAGAATGACATTAATAGCAATTTTTTTATTTTTTTAATTGCTGTTGTAAAAAAAGATAAAGAGGTATAAAGATATTAAATGATTAATAAAAAATATCCAATATTTTTGCGGCAAAATTTTACGCGATAATATAAAAGATTACAAGTTTTTTAACTATTTTTTAATTTAACTATTTTTAAATATTTTATTTTTTAAAAATATATCTTTGCTTTTTTTTGCATCATAATTATTTTAACTATTTTTTTAAATGATGATTAATCCAAAATAACCTAAATATTGATTTAGAATACATATATAAACAAACGAAAGGTTTTTAAATTATGCAAAATATTAAAAAATATCCAAAAACAATAATTGCTTTTTTTATTAAATTTATTTTAATTATAACTATTTCTTCATTTTTAACTCCTGTTTTTAGCAATGATGGAATTGATATGGATGAACAAATAAAAGAATATCAAAAAAGAAGAGACAACAACAAAACTTTATGGGGAAAAATATTCAATTCAGCACAACATAAACAAACTATAACAGATTCGGATGTTAAATTTTTACAAGAAGCATTAGAAATAAATCCAGATCCGATAAATCCAGATGATAAATATATAATTAAATATAGAGCTTTAGATGCAAGTGGAAAAGTTATTTGGGATAGTTATCAAACTTATGATTTGATTTTTGATTCCAACTATAATGTTTTAAAAAGGTATGGTTTTAAAGAAGCTACAACATCGGAAGATGATAGATTACAAAATGTAGACTATGGAAAACAAGAACCAAACTATTTGGGTTGTATGTTTGGCTATGATAAAACCCAAAAAATAAGAATTAAACAAAGATATTTTACAAGTGAAGGCAAAGTTAATTGGCAAGATGAGGATTCTTGGGATCGAGAATTCGATGAATTAGGGAGAATTATAAAATCTATAATTTACACATCAGATAGTAATTCAGAAGAAGACAAACAAGTTAATTGGGATAGTGATTACACTTATTATTGTTTTTATGATCAACAAGGAAAACAATTACATTCTGTGACAAGGAATAGACATTATAAATTAGAAAATGGCAAAATACAAGTGGATTGGGCAAGTGAAAAAACTTTTGATCAAAAATTCAATGATGATGGTTCTAGAAATATGAGATATTTTACCCAAGATGGCAAAATTAATTGGGAAAATGAAAATACTTGTAATTATGATGCAATAGGCAACACACAAAATCTGGAAGGGACACAAATTTCATCACAAGAAAGAGAGTTGGAAGATAAATTACAAGTATACAAAAAAGAAGCTTATAATTATGTTTTAGAAATAGAATTAACTTAATTGTAATTAAATCAAAGCGAGAGAGGCAAAATAATGCGTTTAAAATATGTTTTAAATCTAATAAAATGTTTTAAATTGACATTCCGCGGAAGAAAATTTTATTCCATTTTTTCTAAAACATCTTTTACTGTTTTTATATTTTCTCCTAATTTATTCCATCCTTGTGAAATATAATCTATATTTCCTAAATGTAATAATTCTAAAATAGTATAAAATTTATAATTTAATTTTTTATAATCATCATTATTAAAATCTATATCATCATCACCACTTATATTGTTAAGATGTAATTCTAATGACAAATTGCTTTGATAAATACAAGGGTGTTTTTCAATGCAAGAATTAGCACCTAATAAAATTGTATGAACTTCATCATTATTATATAATTTAAAAAATAAATCTCTTATTTCTTCTATACTAAAATCAGATAATTTTTTTTGATATAATTTATAAAACATAATATAACACTCTTTTCTTTAATTTAATCTTCATCTAAATCTATGTTAGTTATTTTTTTAATAAACTCTTTTTGTTCTTTTTTACTTAATGCTTTTATTTGAAATTTGTTTAATAAATTATTAGGTTTTTTGAAAGGTTTTTCATATTCCATTTTTACTGGATTCCACATGCTATAAGAAATATATTTAGAATCTAAACTAATGTGTAATTTACAACGACGTTTTAATTGAATAATGCTTTCATCTTTTTTAAAAATATCTTCAAAGAAATCATCAATGCTTTTAACAGTAGTAATAATAATTAATTTACATTCTAATACTTTATTTTTATAACGAGATTTAACACTATATGAAGTATTATTATCTAACATTTTTAATAAATCTGTTAACCCTAAACAATTAGAACGTAGATCATCTAAAATAATACATTCTTGACCTTGATAATCATCTAAAACATCATTACTACCAGATGAAATATAAGTTTGATAATTTTTCTCTTTGGCTATTTTTTTGGCAAGAGTAGTTTTACCTGAACCACTCATACCAGTGATAAAAACACATTCCATGTTTCTTTCAATTCCTTTCAAAGTATTAGTTCTATACTTAAATGCTTTTTCTATTGCTGCAGAATAGATATTATGTTCTATAATAGAAATGTAGTTAGTGATGTTGTACTCTTTTATTTCTCCTGAATGAATTTTAGTTAAGATGTCTTTTAAACGAGTATCTATTTTATATTTACGAAGGAAAATATCTTGTTGTGCTTCAGATTTCCAATCGAAATCACTAACTACTTCTCTTTCATCATATTGATGTTTATCAGTTCTATTAGCGTGAATCATATACATAAATGCATCACTAAATCTACCTTTAATTTTAGATACAAAATTTTCTTCAGTATTAAACCATTGAGCAATATGTTTTACATCATATGCATTATTAAATCTTAAATATATATGCCAATGAGGAGTTTTTAAATCTCCTATTTTTTTACCATTCAATTGAGCTTCTTTTTCATTTTGATAAATATCTTTATCATGTAAAATAAAAGCATAATTTTGAATGGCATTTTTTTTAGCTTCTAAAATATTTTCTATTTTTGGTTGATTAATTAAATTACTATTAATAACAAGTTCACAAATTCTTAATTTCATTTTATTAGATTCCTTTATTGCTTAATTATAGACTCTCCAACCTACTCCTTTATCGTCTAACACGACAAAGGCGCTCGATAAAATATCCAATTTTATTATAACATAATTGTGCAACTTTTGCAACAAATATTAACCTTTTTTTGTTGTAAATCAAATATAAAAAAACTATAAAAACCTAGTAAAAACCTTATCTTTTTATTTTTTTGTGCAACCAATTAAACACCATAAGATACACACCATAAGACAAGCCCTTTATGGTGTGTAAAATCCTGATGTTTTTATAACTTTTGCAACCTATATTATCAGGGGATGGCGCCAAATTAACAAAAATCAAGGAAAAACCTAGCGATTTTGGGTATAAAAAAACCCCCTAAATCCCCAAAGGGGACTTTATAGGAGGGGTGTAATAGATTAATTTGGTTGTACTTCGGCTGGCCGCCTAGTTCGATCTGCTCGTCTTTGAATACTAATCATATTATATAATAATTTAATAAATATATTTTAAAATTAATTTTTAATGCATTTTTTAGTTATAATTATTTTTGGAATTAATAAAAAATATTAAGATAATTGGTGTTAATAATGCAAAAATTAAAGACAAAAATAAAATTATTACAAAATATGATTTCTCACATTCAAACTATTAATAAAAAAATAGTTTTTCAATTGGTTAAACAATTTGTTAAAGACCTAAATTTAACTACCATTTTAAAAACAATTCGTATTAATCGAAGTACTTATTATTATTGGCTAAAAATTGAAAAAAAGTTAAAATTAAAAGAAACAAAATATTTTTTGCAACAACAACGTATTCAAACTTTATGTTTACAACATGAATATTTTTACGGTCATCTTAAAATTACTGATTTATACCAAGAAATTTTTAATGAATTTATTACTAAGAAAAAAGTTTATCTTATCATGAAAGAAAATAATATTTGTTGTAAGTTAAGGCCTAAAAAAAATAAATATTATTATAAAAATTTAAAATCTAACCTCAAAGTAATCCCAAATTTAATTAATCAAAACTTTACTACCTCCCAACCCATGCAAAAACTATTTACCGACGTTACTTATTTTCCCACTCCCCAAGGATTTATTTATTTTTCGTGTATTATTGATTCTTTTAATAATCAAATTATTGCCTTCCACACTTCAAACCGACAAAATAAAGAATTAATTTTAAATACAATCAAAAAAATTCCTACTTTAAAAAACCCTTGTATTATTCATTCTGACCAAGGTAAAGTTTATCAATCTCTAAAAGTACAAAAAAAATTAACTAAAAAAGGGTTTTTAATTAGTATGTCTCACAAAGCAAACCCACGTGATAACGCTGTCATTGAAAATCTTTTTGGCCAGATGAAAAGTATTTTATTCAACCAACATCCTTTTTTATTTCAAAAAACCTCAACTAAAATCAAAAAAATTATCAATCAATTTCCTTCTTTTTGGAATAATAAATGGTTATTAACTAAATTAAATAATTTATCACCCTTACAGTATTTGCAAAATAGATAATATTTGTTAATAATATATAAATTTATAACCTTTGGAAAAAGGTTGTTTTTTCATACATTTTTTTCTACCAAAAACAATAAATTCCGAATTATTGTGTAAAAAAATTTAATCTATGTCGTTTTCATGGTGAGTTTTTTGTTATTTTGCCCTAACTATATAGTGTAAGGATAAATATTAAAAAAATATCTTTTGAAACTAGCAAATTATTAAAAAACATTAGACACTTTTTAAGTTTAATGAAATTATTTGTTAATTTGAAAAGATATGAAATTATCTATTTAATTTTAAGTCTTAAAGAGTAATTTTGAAATTAAAATATGTCTAAAAAAACGGAACAGTGCATATTGTGGGAATAATTTCAGTATAAAATATAAATATAATAAAATATCTTTGCAATTGTTTTTTATTAAAATTATGTATAATATAGTCAAGTTATGTAATTTTAGATAACAATAATAAAATGATATTAAATATTTTAAATAAATAAGAAAGTTGATTTTAAAATGAAACAAATAAACAAACATTTTATCTATATTACTTTAATTATTGTATCTTTTATTATTGTTTTTATATTTCTTAATAACATGAAATCTAATAAGAAAACCCCCTTAATAAAAAAAGGGTTTTTAATATAATATTATAATATAATGATTTTAATTAAAATAAATAAATTAATGGTGCGGATAGTGAGATTTGAACTCACACAAGATATTTCTTACATGCCCCTCAAGCATGCACGTCTACCGTTCCGTCATATCCGCTTAAAAATGATCTTATAGATCACTTTTGTTATTCTAATGAAACAATGTAAGGAATGTTGTTATTTTGGCTTTCTAAGGTTTCTAATTCAATGTGGTCGTAATTAGTTTCTAAGAAAGTTTCTAGTTTTTCTAATTCTTTTTCATCAGTACATGAAGGATTATAAAAAACAGTTAAAAAGGTTTGATGAGGTTTAATCATTTTTTGGAGTAATGTTTTTAATGCTCGATATTTATCTTTATTAGTAGCTATTATTTTTTCTTCCCAAACAGATAAATATTCTTTTTCTAAAAGAGTTTGATTGGATATGTTTTTAGCATCTTTTTTATCAGCATAGATAATTTTTCCTGTTTGGATGTTTTTGATAGTTTCTTCCATGATAGTTTTGTTTTGTACTAAATCCAATGATTTATCAAAAGCTAAAAGAGCACTGTATCCTTGAGCGATGTTTTTAGTTTGTAAAAGGACAATTTCTTGATTGGTTCCTTGTAATTGTTTTAGTTGGGTTGTAAGCTTTTCTAAAAGAGATGTGTCATTAGGTAGGATAATGATGTTTTGGGAAGTATTTGTTTGGAGAAGTTTTTCAAAAGTAGTAGGGTTAAAAGTAGATTGTTTTATAATGTGATTTACTTTAAGGTCAGCAAAGACTTTTTGGCTTTTGGTATCATTTACAAATGCAATAAAAAAATATTTTTGATCTTTATTTGAGTTAGGTAAGTTTGAAGGTGACTTTGGGTCTGGGGTAGGTTCTTGTTGTGGGGTAAATGTGTCGTGTTTTTGATCTAAAATTGATTGATGTTGTTCTTTCATGTTGTCAATTTTGCTTACCTTTAATGTGCCATAAGTTAAGAGTTTTTCTAAAACTTGTCCTGGTTTGTTGGTATGGATATGTATTTTTAGAATTTCTTGGTCTTTAACTAAAACTAAAGAATCTCCTATTTGTAATAAAGCTTGTTTAAGTTGTTTCATATCAAGGTTTTTTTCTTGGGATGCTTTGATTTGAAAAATGTATTCAGTGCAATAAGTATATTTAATATTAACTTGTCCCAACGTTTGTATTTTATCAGGATTTGTGTGTGTTTGGGTATTTTGGTTTACTTGAAGTAGTTTTTGGTCTTGTAAAAATAATAACATTCCTTTAAGGATTTCAACAAAGCCAGCCCCTCCACTATCAACTACTCCTGCTTGTTTTAAGACTTCTAATAATTCAGTTGTTTGGGAAAGAGTTTTTTGGGCGTTTTGTAAGAAATTGGATAAAACATCTTCAATAGTACTAAATTGGGATTTAGCTTTGAGAGTTTGTTTAACAGCTTCACGAAAAACAGTTAAAATAGTGCCTTCTTGAGGTTCTATAATAGCTTGGTAAGCTTTTTGGTAGCCTCCTTCAAGTGAATGGATAAAATCATTAATATTGATAGTTTCTTTATTGAGTTTTTGGTAAGTTTGTGCCATTCCTGCAAAAAATTGGGATAAAATAACTCCTGAATTGCCTTTGGCACCCATTAATAATGCTTTTGATAAAACTTGGGATACTTCTACTATGGAACGAGTTTCTAAATTGCTAATTTCTTTAACGCCTGACATCATAGTAATTTTCATATTAGTTCCTGTATCTCTATCTGGTACGGGAAAAACATTTAAATTATCAATGGTTTGGTAGTTGTTTTGTAAATTGATAGCTCCGTTAGTAATCATGTTTTTAAATAATTGTCCGTCAATAAATTGAATAACTTTATCTTTGTTCATCTTGGTTGCCTTTCTTCGAAAAAATTTCTTTAATATAATTAGATAATAATAAGGAATGGAATATTGTTTTTCGTAATTTGGTATGATTAGGAAAGATTTTTTATTTAAGGTAAATAAAAACCTATTTTAATTATAACATATTTTAATTTTTATCTTATAAAACAAAGAAGTTAAGGGAGCAAAAATTTAGTTTTTTATGACTTATAAGTAAAATTATGAGATTATTGATAGAATTATTTAGTTTGTTATTTGTTTTATTTAAATTTGTTTTATTTTTTTTGAAAGAGATATAATAGAGATAATCAAATAATTATTAATTGTTAAAAAAGTTTTGTTTGTGATAATCAATTCATTAAAATAAAAACTAATTCATTTATAAAGTTTTAGGCAAGTTATAAAAATAGTGATTTATAAATTTGATATAACAATATAATTGTTTGATTTATTGACAACCAACTAACTTTTAAAAATAACAAAATAAAACGAAAGTGAGAAATTATCTTATGGATAATCAAGAAAAAGATCTCAATTTAAATTTTTTGAATAAATCATTTAAAATCGAAACTGCTATTACTTGAATTGCTTTTTCTTTAGTTGCAATAGCTTTAATTTTAGCTTTTAGACCTCAATTTCAACCACAACCAACAACAATCCACCTACCATAACACAAACTCCATCTTTATCTGAAAAATCACCTTCAACTCCCAAATGGAGTGTTATAGATGCATTCCATGCGCCAGTTCAATTTGAATTAAACAATTTTAATCCTAACAAAAAATATATGGATGATTTATTTGGAATGAAAGAAGAAAAATTGGCAGCTCAAAAAGTACTAGATTTTGTTACAAATGCCAAAATGTTTTAAGGTAAAGGTAAAATAGATCCCCCCAAAGGAATGTTATTATATGGAGTTCCTGGCACTGGAAAAACTTTTTTTGCTAATTGTTTTATGAAAGATACTAATTTTAAATATGTTGCTAAATGTACTGGTGCTGATTTTGCTCAAAAATATGTAGGAGAAAGTGTAAAGGCAGTACATTCTTTATTTGATAGTGCAAGAAAAATTGCTGATGAACACGGTGGTGCTATCATTTTTGTTGATGAATGTGAAGATGTTTTTGTTGATCTTACACAAATACGTGAGCATCATAAAGGACAAAGTGAAGCTGTTACGGCTTTCAAAGAAGAATTAACTAGCGAAAAAAATAACCCAACTAAGCCCATATTTTTAATTGCAGCTACAAATTATTTAGATAAAATGGATGATGCCATTAAATCAAGATTTACTTACAAAATTGAAGTTAAACCCTCGAAAAAGAACCACGCAAAGACTTTATGAAATTCTTAGTTAAAAATATCTGTAAAAACCCAATTTCTGATGATGCACTAAATTATCTCACCCAAAATGTTAATGATGCAATTTAAAATGACATTATGAAGCGTTCTAATCGTACCATCGAAACACTTGTTAATGATGCTTGTATTAATATGTGTAGAAACAAACACACACAAATTGAAGTTCAAGACTTAAAAGAAGTTTGTTTATCAGTTTTAGGTTTTATCCCACAATAAAATAATATATATAATAATTTATAAAGCATTACAACAAAGAAATATTAATAAAAATTAAGTATATTTTTATCTATTTTGCGATATAATAATTTTACATAGTATTTAATACTATTACAATTATAAAAAACAAAATAAGAGATAATTGTATAATTAAAATAAATAATAGCAATTTTTTCAAGTTGGAATTATTTATAATTGCCATATTAGAAAAGAGTTTTTTTACAAAGTGAATAATTTAGAACAACCCAAGCATTTTTTATTGGCTAAGGTGTGCTTGTTGTTATTGGCATTATGGATTTTTATTGTATTATTAGGAAATATAATTACAGTTTGGGCAAATAATCCATTAAAAGAAAATTTAGCTAATGGAGTTATAGAAAAAAGAAAATATTTAGAAGAAAGCACGCAAGATAATAAATTAGTTGATTGGCAAAATCCTGATACTTATGATGCAATTTATGATACCAACGGAAATCAAATAGCACAAAGACATTACAAATTAGAAAGTACGCAAGATAATAAAGTAGTTGATTGGACGCATTATAATGTTTGGGATGCTACTTATGATAAAAATGGTAGACAAACATCTAAAAGATATTTTTTAGCTCAAAGCACCGAAAATAATAAATTAGTTGATTGGCAAAATCCTGATACTTGGGATGCTACTTATGATAAAAATGGTAGACAAACATCTAAAAGATATTTTTTAGCTCAAAGCACCGAAAATAATAAATTAGTTAATTACAAACATCATGATACTTGTGATAAAACCTATGATAAAAATGGTAATCAATTATTAGAAAGGCATTATTTGCAAGGAAGTACTGAAAAAGATAAATTAGTGGATTGGAAAAATAATGATACTTGGGATGCTACTTATGATGCAAACCAAAAGCAAACTTCTAAAAGACATTATTTAGAAACAAGTACCGAAAATAATAAAGTAGTTGATTGGCAACATTATGATACTTGGGATGCTACTTATGATAAAAATGGTAGACAAACATCCCAAAGACATTATTTAGAAACAAGTACCGAAAATAATAAAGTAGTTGATTGGCAACATCGTTATACTTGGGGTAAAAGTAGTAATGTAGAACCAATATTGCCTATTACAAATGTTTTAGTGGATAAAAATACTCAAAAAAATAAAGTTTATTTGCCCCACACCAATAATAAAGTAGCTGATGTGGGTGATTTAAAATCTCAAACTTATGACACACACATTTACAATATAAAAATATTTGCCTATATATTATTTATTTTGTTGTTGGCTGTTTTTATTATTGCAATTTATCTTTATATAAAAAAAATTGAAAAAAATAATTAATTGAATACCAAATTAGTTTTAATTGTTTCATTTATAAAGGAAAAACCAACTTAAAAGTTGGTTTTTTGAATATTAATTGATTAATATTTGGGGTTAGAACAAATTATATTAAAGTTTTTATTTTTTGGGGCAATTGGTCTAAACGTAATTTATTTTTGAATTTATGATGGAAATATATGATAAAAATAGCTAAAAAAATGAAAAAACTTAAGATAAATAGCCAATAATCTTTTTGGCTGGGAAAAGCAATAATGTCGTTCCAATAAGTATTGATGGTTTTTTGGGTGGTTTGGTCGTATTTGTAAACTTCATCGTTACCTTTGATTTCTATTTGGCGAATTCCTGGAAAAGTTTCTAATCCAACATAAGGAGAATTATATTTAGTAAAAGCTAAATTGTTTTTGTAATTTTCTTTTTGTCTTAAAAAATTGATGAACTTATAAGCTAGGGTTTTTTTGCTTCCTTTAGGCATTACCAAAGCATCAACCCAAACGTTGGTTCCTTCTGTAGGTGAAAAATAATCTAGATTATTATTTTGTTCTTTTAAAAAATTAGCATCTCCTGAATAAGCAATAACTATATCATAGTATTCGTTATTTTTATTTTTCATGCGGTCCATTAATTGGTCGTTTATAAAAGCTAAGTTAGGTTTTTGTTGTTTTAGTTCTAAGAGCCATTTTTTGGCTTCATTTAATTCATATGGGGAAGGGTTTGCAATTTTTCCTTTAGTAGCTTTTAGACCTACCATTAAACCGTCGCGAGCGTTATTGCATAAAGCTACTTTTAAATTGGTGTCTTTTAAATATTTAAAACCTTTATTTTGATCTTTGAGTTCATTAATTTGATCTTGAGTTATTTTGTTTTTATTATAAAGAATAACTACTTTGCCCCAAAAATAAGGAACGGCGTAATTGTTAAATTCAGAAGGGAGTTTGTCTTGGGGGTCTTTGTTTAATTCATAATAATGTTTATCATCTTTTATTAATTCACCATCATCTATTGTTTCTAACATTTTGCTTTGTCTTAATTGATCAATTGCATATTCACTTAAAATAGCTAGATCATATTGGTTTTTACTTTTAATTTTGGTAACTGCAAGTTCGTTAGAAGAAAAAAGAACTTGTTTAACTTTGATGTGAGTTTCTTTTTCAAACTTTTCAATAATGCTAGGTTCTAAGTATTCGCCCCAATTAAATAATGTTAATGTTTGTTCTTCTTGGTGTTGGGGAAGTATATTTTTGTTTTTAAGATTAAGAATAATAAGAATAACAAAAGTTGTTGTTAAAATGAAAAGCAATGTTGTTGCTACAGTTTTAATTGTCTTTTTCATTTGGTATTAAATTCGTTTTCATTGGTGTTTGTCTTTGCGCTTGTTTTTGTGTTAGTGGTTGTGGTTTTGTTTGTAGTTATTGTTGTAGCTCCATTTATACTTTCATTTTCATTGTTATTTGCCTCTGCTTCTATTTTGGCATTTTTCCTTTGGTTTTGTTTTTGGTTGTTGTATTTGATTAAATTAAGGATAATTTTAGAACTAGCAATAATAATTAAAATAGTAGATAAAGCATTTACAGTTGGGTTAATAGTTCCTTTGAGGCTGTAGATATAAGCAGAAATATTTTGGCATTCAGAACCACCTACAAAATAAGAAATCATAAAGTCATCAAAAGAAAGACTAAAAGCAAGAGTGGCTCCTAAAAGCATAGCTCCTTTAAGTTGAGGTAGTATTACTTTGGTTAAAGCTTTGAGTGGGGTTGCTCCTAAATCATAGGCTGCTTCTAAAGAATGAGGGTCAAGATTTATTACTTTAGGATAGACAGTAATAACTACAAAAGGAGTGCAAAAAGATATGTGGGCTAAAAGCATTTTCCAAAAACCAGATTCCAAACCCATAAAACCAAAGACAACAAATAATGCTAAAGCAGTAATAATTTCAGGAATAACAATAGAAAAATTACTTACATTAAGAACAATGTTGCGCCATTTTTTGTTAAGACTTTGAGCAAGACTAATAGCTGCAAAAGTACCTAAAAAAGTAGAAATTAAAGTAGTTAGGCAAGCAATGTATAAAGTTATTTTGATAGCAGTTTTAACTGTTTGGTCAGTCCAAAGTTTAGAATACCATTCAAAACTAAAACCTTGCCAATTAACTAAAGATGCAATTCTGCCTTCGCTTTTGTTAAAAGAAAAAATAATTAAAGATAAAATAGGAATATAAATAAAGCTTAACACTAAAATGATATATAAGGTGTTAGTAATGGTTTTTTTGGGTTTTTTTGGGATTTTGGTAGAAGCAGTTTGGGGGGGGGTTGCCCCAGATAATTTAATTGACATCTTTGCTTTCTCCTAAACTTAATTTTTTAAACATTTGAAAAATCAAAAACATTGTTAAAGAAAGATGAATAGCAATTGCACAAGCTTGTTTGATTTCGCCACTTAATAAAGCTTTGTTTTCGATTAATTCAGCAATAGTAATTTGGGTAGTTGCTCCGAGATAACGTGGAGCTACAATATTAGTTGCTGTTTGTAAAAAGACAAGACAAATGCCTGCAAGTACTCCTGAAAGTGATAAGGGCCAAATAATTTTTTGCAATATTTGCCATTCGTTTGCTCCTAGATCTTTGGAGGCTTGAATAAGTTGGGGATTTATTTTGATAATTGCAGTGTAGATAGGCAAAAACATAAATGGCAAAAATAAATAAATAAGTCCTACAATCATAGCAAAATTAGTTTCTAAAAGATTGATATTAAAAGTTTTTTGTAATAAATGAAATATTTGGACTAATGCTTGGGTTTTGATAATCATATTAATCCACATAGTGCCATTGATGAGAATGACAAGAAAGCTTTGCCATTTCATTTTGAGGCGAGAAATCATATAGGCTAGAGGATAGACAATGATAAAGACACAAAAAGTAACAATAATAGAAATTGCAATTGATCTAGCAAGGACGTATAAAAATGATTGATTGGATAAAAATTCTTGATGGTGTTGTAAAGTAAAACGGGTTGCAAAAAATGCGTTTTGTTGGTTAGTATCTTGAAAAGAATCAAATAAAATAAAACCCATAGGTAAAATAATTAATCCTAATAAAATAATATAATAAGGCGAAATTAATAGTCTGTATAGTTTTTGATTGTCCTTGCAAGTATAGGTTTTTTTCATTACCAAATCTCCATTACATGAATATCTTCAGGATTAAAAGTAATATCTACTTGTTTGTTTAATTCAACATGGTCAGTAGTATGAATAGTGTAGGTTCTTTGGGCAGTTTTAACATCAATTTCCCAGTGAACGCCTTTAAAAATAATTGATTGTACTATACCCGTAATTAAGCCTTTTCCTTGGGAGACAATATCAATGTCTTCGGGACGAATAACAATATCTACATTTTCTTCTTTGCGAAAACCCTTATCTACACAATTAAAAGTTTGATTGTCAAAATGAACTAAAAAATCATCTTTCATCACTCCTTTAATTAAGTTGGATTCTCCTACAAATTGAGCTACAAAACGATTAGCAGGTTCGTTGTAAATATCTTCAGGACTTCCTATTTGTTGAATTTCGCCATGATTCATGACAACTACTTTATCGCTCATAGTAAATGCTTCTTCTTGGTCGTGAGTGACAAATAAAAAAGTAATTCCTGAGTTTTTTTGGATTTCTTTAAGTTCGTATTGCATTTCTTGTTTTAATTTTAAATCTAGATTAGATAAAGGCTCATCAAGTAATAAAACTTGGGGTTTGTTAATTAAAGCTCTTGCGATTGCTACTCGTTGTTGTTGTCCGCCTGATAATTGTTCAATGGTTCTTTTTTCAAGTCCTTGTAAACCCATAATTTTAAGGTATTTTAATACTTCTTTTTGGATTTGTTCTTCTTGCTCTTTCTTGTTTATTTTTTTGCATTTAAGAGCAGTTTGTTTTGTTTCAAAATCTTTGGTTAAAGTTTCAATTTGATTGTTAAAGTTATGTGTAATTTGGGTAGTTTTTTCTTGCGTTAAATCTTTGGTTAATTCTTGATGAAAAGTTTTTGATAAATTGGCTTTGTTAGTTTGATAATGAGTTTTATTAAGAGATAAATTAGCTTTAATCTTGGAGTTAAAATCTTTTAAACGTAAGCCAAAAGCTACATTTTCAAAGACATTTAAATGAGGGAATAAAGCGTATTTTTGAAAAACAGTATTAATTGGTCTTTTGTGAGCAGCTACATTTAAAATGCTTTTTTCTTGAAATAAAACCTCTCCGCTACTAGGGTTTTCAAAACCGCCTAAAATACGTAAAATAGTAGTTTTTCCACAACCTGAAGGACCTAATAAAGTGACAAATTCATTTTGTTTAATTTCTAAATTTATGCCTCTTAAAATTAATTGATTGTCAAATACTTTGGTTAAATCTTTTAAAATAATTAATGTTTTCATGGTTTGATACCTATCTTTTTTGGAGAAATAAAGTTAATAATTATAATTATAATCGCAATTGCAATTGTAATTTGTAATTAAGTTTATAATTTATAAGTTTAAGTTGTAAATTGTTGTTTAATTAGCAATTATCAAATATAAAAAAATAGTCGATAAACTAAATGTAATAAGTTAGTCAATAAAATAATTATAAAGCAAAATAATCAATTTATAACAAAATAAAAAAGGAGTAATTAAAATTACAACAATAAACAATCAAAAAGGACCAAAATCTCTTAATATTTCAAATTTATTTATTGCTAATTTTAGCTTATCATAAAATTAATAAATTGCAATCATAAAAAGTGCTTTTTTTGCTGATATTGTTATAATATCTATAAATTTTGTTAAAATAAATGTGTTAAGAAAATTATAGTAAAATGATTTTTTGCAAATATTGATTCAAATAATTAAAAATTGTTGGATAAATGATTATAAAGATTCTTATTATGTTTATTTTTTGGTATTTGTCAATTTGTTTATTTTCATTAAAATTTTATGTTGGAATTTTTTTATCATTTCAAATTAATTTACTAAAAAAATGCACTAAAAAAATGCACTAAAAAAATAAACCCAATTAAACTAACTAATTAATATATAAAAATATAAAGGAAGGTATATTATGAAATGGGAACCGCAAAGATTTGAATATCCTGAACCAGATAATCAACCGCAAAATCCGCCAAATTATCCAATTCCGCCCAAAAAACCTAAAAATTATTTTGCAATTGCTACTAATGTAAGTACTATTATTGTAAATATTATGGTGATTTTCTTTCTGTTTGTTTTAATTAAAGGATCTGAAAATTTTTCTAAGACTATGGGAAAAGACACCCAAGAAGATACTATGTGGGCACAAGAAAAAGAATACAGACCCAAAGGCAATCTTAATATTGATAGCTTTTCTGGATATGATGAAGTCAAAGACGAGTTAAGAGAATATATTTCAGCAGTAAATGATGATGCAAATGAAATGAACCCTTTGCCTCGTAAAGATTTACCAAGAGGAGTTTTATTGTACGGTCCTCCAGGAACAGGAAAAACTTATTTAGCTAAATGTTTAGTGGGTTCTGTTAAAGGTAAAGCTCCTTTTTTTGTTACTACTGGCTCTGATTTTGTCGAAAAATATATAGGAGTTGGAGCAGCTCGTGTAAGAGGATTGTTTAAAGTAGCTCAAGAAACTGCCAAACAACGTGGACAGAGTTATTATTTTATCTTTATTGATGAAATTGATGCTATTGGAGCTGAAAGAAGCAAAGAAAAAAGCGCTCAAGAACATTCAGGTACTCTTAATGCTTTGTTAACTCAACTTGATGGAGTAGATTCAGATGAAAAAACTCCGCAAGCTATTGTTATTGGAGCAACTAATCGTAAAGATTTTTTAGATGATGCCTTAATTAGAGAAGGGCGTTTAGGGAAGCACATTTATTTAGGCACTCCAGATTTAAAAACAACCCAAGCCTTACTTATAGCTTTTATGAAACGCGAAAACATTGAAAAAACAAATTATCCTTCAGATGATGAATTAAAACAAGTGGCAAAAACTTTGCACGGATCTAAATTTACTCCTGCAGATATTAATTCTTTAGTGAAAGAAGCTAAAAAGATAGCATCCAAAGATACTAATTCCCCAAACAAAATTACACCTTTGCATATCTATGATGCTATGGATTTAATTTTAATGGGTCCTGAATTAAAACAAAGTATCTCTAAAGCAGATAAAAAAAGAGTTATTAATCATGAATTAGGACATGCCATAGTAGCTCATGCTCTAGGGTTTGATGTGCATCGTGTAACTGCTAAACCAAGAGGACAAGCAGGAGGATATACTATCTTTTTTTCTGCTAGTAATGAAGGCGAACAAGCCGATCAACTTTTAACTAAACAAGATTTATTAAAACAAATGATTACTGCTTTGGCAGGACATGCAGCTGAAGAAGTATTTGAAACTAGTGTTAGTGTTGGTTGTTTTGATGATTTGAAAAAGGTGCGTACTATTGCTACTAAAATGGTAAAAGAGTTTGGAATGTCATTAGGTTCGGAAAGTATGGATTTTAGTTTGGATAATGATACTCAAGCTAAAGAAATTAATGCAATTATTCAAGCTAGTTATAATGCAGCTAAAGAAATTATTGAAAAATATAAAGAAGATCCAAATGATAAAGATAACAAAACTCCTAATTTACAATGGAAACATTTAAGTGAAAAACTTGCTACACAAAATTTAGGAAAAGATGCTTTTGTTGCTGAAGAAAGTAAATATTTTTATACAACAACAATTTCAATTGATGAAGTTCAAGAAACACAATCAAATAAGAAAAAAGAATACAAAATAAAATTAGAAGATAAAAAATTTACTCAAAGACCTGAAGAAACTCCAACTCCACAACCAACTTCCCCTAGTGATAATAATCAATAATTACATTACAAAAAACAAATCTTTTATATAATTTTTTACAATTTAATACCCTAATAAACCCGTCTTAATTGATGGGTTTTTTTATTTTGTTTACTTTATATTTTTTATTTTTTTATATCCCTTAAAACTGCATAATTAATTAATTAATATTTGCAAAAAGACAAAAATCATTGTATAGTATCTAGTAATAAATACTTTGATGATTTGTAGAAATAACAATAATCATTTATTTTAAAAACAATTTCAAAAATATTTATCTTTTTTGATACATTTATCATAATTATGACAACAAAACCCCCAACAATCGCTTATATGATATTAAAAAGCTTTAGGGAGCAATAAATTGCGTAAAAACATTAAATTCAAAATCTTTTTATCAATGATTAATTATCGATTATACGGTCTTATAAATTAATTATTAGATAATTATATAAATTCATTTGTTTAGTAAGTAATTATTTATAATTATGATACTATTTTAATAAAGCCCAAAAGCCATTTATCAATTGGCTATTTTTATAACATTTATTTATAATATCAATTTATTTTATTTAATTTTTTTATTTTAATGTTGATTTTCATTATTTGCATTTTTTTACTTATTTTGGGAAATCTAAATATTTATTCATTTATTATTTCATTTCACAATCTTTTTTATATTTACAACTGTTTTATTTTTAATTTATTAGATTTTTAATTATTTTTTATATTTTTTCCTAACTTACTTTTTTGTTTATTTTTCCAATTTTTCATTTTGTCTATTTTAGTTTTATTTTAAAAACTATTTAACAAAACCATTTATTTGTTGTCGTTGTTATGCTATTTTTTTTATCTATAAATAAATACCAACCCAAAAACACAAGAAAAAAAGAAAACCAACATAGCAATATAGCAAAAAGAAAATTATTAATAGTTATTTAAAATGATTGTATATTTAAAAATATAAAGATATTTTCAAAACATAAAAAAACATATAAAACCGTATAAAAGGAGATAATTAACTTGACTTATGATTAGCGATATTAGTGATATTTGTATTAATTTTTTTAATAAGGTAAAATCTTTTTTGTCGAAAGTAAAGCAATATTTAATTAAAAATAAGGTATTTTGGTATTTTAATTATTTTTTGGTAGCTGTTTGTATTTTTTTGTTATTGTGGTTGCATATTAAAGTTTTTGCTAAGAAACATTCCAATCCTAATGCTCTTAAAGGAGGTATTTTTGTAGGAATGGGTCCTGTTTGTGTGCAATCTGATGAGGATGATTCGGTTTCAGTGAACTGTTCCAAAAGTGTCTAAACTTTTGGAACAGGGCAGTCTCATTTGTGTCGCCCAATTACTGTCCCAATCTCAATTAGAAATTCTCAAAAAAGAAAATATCAAAGTCATTATCGCCTTAGATAACGACGAAACAGGGGGAAAACGCAGTGAAGCCTTAGGTGAACAACTTAAAGAAGCAAAAATTTTATACGAAATTAGACGCATTTTACCCCCTTATGATCAAACTTGTAAAGATGTCGATGATTTAACGTCAATACGGAAAAGAAGCTTACTAAAAATGTTTTTTAGATCCATACATCAGTTATAAAGAGGCCCAAAAGAAAATCATCGTTGATTTAGCGGTTCATTTCTTTGGCGAAGACAAAGTAGAAGCAATTAATTAAATTATTTTTTTACACCAAAATATATAACATCTACACATATAAAACATTAATACACTCTCATAAAAGTAAATATACCATAAATTTAACTATTTAGGGTTTTTATTTTTTATCTAACGAACAATCTTAAAAGGAGAAAAAAGATGAAAAACGACATTAGTCAAGAAATTAGAATTGGAGGTTGGCACACGAAAACCACTCCTAACGATTTAACTCAAATTAAAAACTTTTTACAAATATTAAAAGAAGATTTGGTCAATCTCACTATTATCGCTCATTCTAAAAAGAAAAATACCTACCAAGAAGCCAATTACCGCCCGAAAAACCAAACTCTCTTCGTTGACCCTCAAATCTTAGAAGAAATGAAACAAACGAAATTAACCTTAATTAATGATAATTTCTCTTCTAGTAATAGCAAACTATTACTTTCAGATTTAACCCCTCTTAAAAGCCAAAATAACCCCCTTAAAAACCTCTATCCTCTATTTCAAATCAATTATCAAAATGAAACTAAAAATAAGCTTAAAGAATTGATTGGGAAAATTGATGTCAATCAATTAGAAACTTTACAATTATATCAATTAGACCCTCAAAAGCGAGATAAATACCATAATCCTATGAAAACTAACTATAAAAAAGGGTTAAATATCATCTATTATCGAGAAGAAGATTTAAAATACATTCAATCTTTTTTGACAAAAGATAAACAAGGTTATCGGGTGAAAAAATTACATCCTATGTATAAATATCTAATTAAAAAAGAAAACTAACAACTTTATAACACTTCACTAACAACTTTATAACACTTCACTAACAGTTTTATAACAGTTTGACTTTTAAAATAACCTATACAAATATTAACTCATTTAAAGAGTGATATTTGATATTTTATATCGATAATGATAATGATACTCGATATTTGATATTATCGAATTATCATTTTTCATATCATTATTATTTGTCGATATCATAAAAACCTCTTTTTGAGGTAATTTTATTTTTTTTAATTTTTTTTAATTATTAAATCAACTTATTAAATCAACTTTAATTTTTTAAATTAATTGCCTTACCAAGTATTGAATATTATCTATGAAATAAAAAGATGAACGCGCTGAAGCGCTTATTTATCCAATAAAACATCTTTTAAAGTATAATAGTTGATATATTTCAAAATAATTTATAAAGATAATTGGTATTAAGATGCAAAAATTAAAACAAAAAATTAAATTATTACAAAAAATCATTGAAAAGATTAAAAAAATTGATAAAAAAATAGTTTTTCATTTAGTCAACCAATTTAATCAAACTCTGAATTTAACCACTATTTTAAAAACAATTCAAATTAAAAGAAGTACTTATTATTGGTTGAAAGTTAAAACTAAACTAAAAGAAAAAGAAGAAAAATACCTGTTACAACAAAAAAGAATTAAAGCTTTATGTCTCCATTATCAATATTTTTACGGTCATCGGAAAATCACTGATTTATACCAAAAAACTTTTAACGAATTCATTACCAAGAAAAAAGTTTATACTATCATGAAAAAAAACGACATTAGTTGTCGTTTAAGAATCAAAAAAAATTTTACTTATCGTAATTTAAAAAATAATCTCCAAATAATTCCTAATTTAATCAATCAAGATTTTATGTCTACCAAACCCCTCCAAAAACTCTTTACTGATATTACTTATTTTCAAACTAATCAAGGTTTTCTCTATTTTTCTTGTATTATTGACTCTTTTAATAACCAAATCATCACTTCACATGTTTCAAACCAACAAAATAAAGATTTAGTTTTAAACACCATCAAAAAATTACCTTCATTAAAAGAACCTTGTATTATTCACTCCGATCAAGGAAAAGTTTATCAATCACTCAAAATTCAACAAACTTTAATAAAAAAAGGTTTTTTAATTAGCATGTCAAGAAAAGCTACTCCTCGTGATAACGCCGTAATTGAAAACTTTTTCGGCCAAATGAAAACAATCTTACAACATCAAAATCCATTTTTATTTCAAAAATCTCCTGATAAAATAAAAAAATTAATTAATCATTTTCCTCAATTTTGGAATAATCAATGGATTTTAAGTAAATTAAACTATTCAACTCCATCTCAATATATTCAAAATCTGAGATAAATTTTTAGTTGATTTAACATCAAATAATATAACCTTGAAAAAGGTTACTTTAGTGCGCCTTTTTTTAAGAAAAATGTTAAATTGATACCAAAGATTATTTTCTTTTCATTTTGTTAACGAGTTTTTCATTTTTTTTACCTAACTAGATAGTGTAAAGATAAATATTAAAAAAAATATCTTTTGAAACTAAAGAATTATGAAAAAAAGTTTAGACACTTTTTCATGCAATAAAATATTTCTTTTGTTGAAAAAGAGAGGAAATTATCAACTTGATTTTAGTCTGAAAGCACAATTTCAAAATAAAAAGTTATCTTAAAAAACGGAACAGCGCACAGATAGCCATCTTACTTTAGAAGATGAACGTTTAACTGGATTTGAAGTTTTGTTATTGAAAGAAATTGCCAAACAACAAGGTAAAGAATTAGAATTAACAATTAATACTTTTGCAGTATTATTAGGCGATATTGAAACAGGTAAAGCCGATATAACTGCTTCATGTCTTGCTATTACTGAGGATAGAAAAGCCAAAGTTGATTTTAGTATTGCATATAATGTTCCTATGAATGGATTTGTAGTAAGAAGGGACAATAAAGATTTTGAATCTAATCTTTTTGCACACAACGCAAGAGTCAAAGATAAAGATTTATTTGATCACTTAGACAATTTATATGAAAATGCCAAAAAGGAAGGCAAAGAAAAATCATTTACTTTTATAGCTGTTACTGCTAGTGCTACTGATACAGATTTTTTTAGGTAAAGGTTATATTAAAAAATTATTAAACAATAGAGATATTATCAAAAAAGAAACTTCTTCAGATGATATTGGACCTAATTTAGAATTTATTAGAAATAATAAAGCAGATATTTTTGTAGTTGATGATGTAATAGCACATTATAATACTGAAGGAGACAAAGATTTAAAGTATTTTATTCTTGATTCAACTGATCCTCAATTGCAATCAGGTCCTAATGGTGTAGGAGTTGTTTTTAAAAAAGGTGATACCAAAAGACAAAAAGAAGTTAATGATGCTTTGAGGAAAATATTTAATTTAGAATATGTAAAAGACAAAGATGGAAAAGATACAGATGTTATTGAAGATCTTAAATATATTCTTACAAGATTGCATGAATTAAAGAAAGAGAAAAGAACAAAGGACCAAGAAACTAGATACAAAGATTTAAAAGGCAAAAATACAAGAAAACCAGAAGAAGAAAAAGAATTTAGTACTTTATTTAAAGTTTTAGATAAATTTATTCTTGGAAATCTACAAAAAATTGATGAAGCCCAAGAAAGATTTGATGCATTAAAAGAGATTAAATTAGAATTTGATATTTTGGAAAAATGTTTAGACGGCAAAAGAAAAGAAATAAAAGAAGAACACGACCAATTAAAAAATAAAAAGGCATATAATTCTAAAACTCAAAAAAACAATCAAAACTTAAACCAAAGAACCCAAGAAGAACAAAAATTTAGAGTTTTAAAAAATGTGCCTTTGCTTTTGAAGATGATACAGAAAAATAAAAAACCATAGCCGCACACATTTCATTAAAAAATCAATTTGAAGAAATAAAATTAGAATTTGATACTTTGGAACAATGTTTAGACAAAGACCAAACCAAATTACAAAATGTTAAAGATAGATACACAAAATTACAAGAAAAAAGCTCAAGAAAAACAAGCACAAGAAAAAGAATTTAATAATTTAGAAACAACTACAAGAAGTAGCAACGAACAAGACAATACAAAAGAAACAAGCGAAATAATTCGTTTAGAAAAAAAACTTAATAGCATTAGAGACAAATTAAAAGAATTTGAAGATAGAGTTTATAATGCTACTTATAAAATGAGAAATATTAAAAATTTAGGTTTGTGGCAAAAAATGTGTTATAATTTCCCATCTTATAAAAAGGGTTATATAATACCTTATTAATTAGTATTGATGGCTTATTAATAGGTTTTTTATTAGTTTTATTTTTAGTAGTCACAAAGACTAAAGTAACAAATACAAGAACTAATAACACTTTTGTAAAAGCATGTTATAAAATGATTTCTAAATGTGTTGATACTTATATTTGGTTATTAAAAGAAGTGCCAATTGCAGCTCAAGTAATGTTAGTATGGTTTTCTACTAGTTTGTGGTGGCCTAGTAAAGGCCTTATGCCTGATTTATTTCCTGATGGATTTCCCCAAATTAATCAAATACATGCTGCATTATTTGTAATTACTCTTAATGCTGGTGCAAGTCTTACTATGATTTTAATGCAAAATATTAAATTTGTTGATAAAGGACAAATTGAGGCTGCTTTTTCTTTGGGAATGACTCAAAGACAAACTTTTTACAATATTATTTTTCCGCAAGCATTAAAAAAATCAGTTCCTTTTGTCATGACTCAATTTATTACCAATATTAAAGATTGTACCTTTTTTGCTTTTATTGGGCTTGTTGAAATGGGCTGGATTGCTAACCGAAATATGGGAATTACTGCTGATGTCATAACTCCTTTTGTCCTTCTTTCCATAATTTATTTGGTTTTAATTCAGTGTAATAATACTTTGGCTAAATATTTAGAAAAAAAATTAAACCCTTCTTTTAGACCTGTGATTAGTGTTTAAATTTTTAAATGATGATATAATAATTATAAATTAAATATAATATTTAATAATATTAAAATTACAAGTTGCAAAACAACTATTCTTATCATTACAAAATTGAGATTTTTGTCAATTTTCAAAAACTAGACCCGCTTTTTAGTGGGTCTTCATTATTTGAGTCAAAATTGTAACAAATAAACAAATAGTAATTACGCACTTTATTGAGGGTTTTACTACATAAATAATTTCTTTTGTCAACTTTAAGGCAAAAATGCGTTTTTAAAAATTATTTTTTTAGTATAATATAGGTATATTAGATAATATTTAGTATTTTTATTGGGTGTTTAAATTTTTAAATCAAAAATAATGATTCAAATCAAAAGCAATAATTCAGCTTATTTTAAAAACCAAATTAATACTAACAATAATATTAAAATTAATTTGTAAAAAAGTTATAATCTAGATTTTAATATCAAATCTAAATCTAAAACTAAATATTTGCAAAAAATTTATTTTTTACAACCCGCCTCAAAATCAATTTCTTTGGCAAAAAAATATAAGCCAAGTTTAAAAATTATAAATAATTCAAAAAACTGTTTTACCCCAAAGTCAATTATTTTTTCAATTATTTATGATTTTGAAAATTATTAAAAATATTTATCAATAAAAAATTGCTTTTGGAGATTTTCATATCCAATAAAAAATGCAATATTTGAAAAAACCAAAGAAAACTGAAAAAATATTTTTTGTTAATGATTTAAAATTATTATCAAATTGCCCAAAACCATCAATAATCCACCTAATATTTTTTATTATATTTCTTTTCTTTTTCCTTTCTGGATAATATTTTTAATTATTCAAAATTTGATTTTGACTCTTATAAAATACTTTTAACCTAATAAATAACATTTTTGCTACAATAAAATACAAGCAAGTTTCCTAAAAGTTTTCGTGCATTTGTTGCAAGTCTTTTATTGCATTTAATTTATTGAATTGCAATTGTTGTTTGATTTTTATTTTGGGCATTTTGCAAGTCTTTTATTGATAAATTAAATAAATGCGGCATTATCGTATCCCAATCCCGCTTTTGCAAAAACATCTAAATTGACAAAACGAAAAAATATTTACTAAATAATTCAACAATGCCAACAACAACCAAGAACCAAACCTAAATATATTTTTCAATGCTCAATTCCGGATTTGAAATCCCAATTCAATCCTAATTTTTATTTTTTTAATTTTCAAAACATTTCAAGAAATTATTTTCATCTTTAATTATGAATAATTTCCAAATTACAAACTGGAGGTTCCAAGTGAATGACATTAAATTTTTTGCTTTAGGAGGACTGGGCGAAAGTGGAAAAAATTTTTACGTCTTGCAAATTAACGAATCTTATTTTTTACTTGATGCTGGACTAAAATATCCCAATACCGCTCTTTATGGCATCGATTCTATGATTGCTGATTATTACAAATTACAAGATATCAAAGACAAGATTAAAGGCGTTTTTTTATCATCAGCTTTTGAAACCAATTTGGGTGCCTTGCCTTACTTGATGAAAGATTTTGATATCCCTGTTTATGCTTCTTATTTTACGATGCAAGTTCTAAAAGCGCATTTTCAAAGTCATAAAATTAATTACCGCAATTTTAATCTACAAATCGTTAAAAGCGATGAAAGACTTATTTTTGATGATGTGGCAGTGGCTTTTTTTGCTACATCGCAATTGATTCCTGAAACATTGGGAATGGTTTTTCAAACTAAACGAGGTAGCATCGTTTACTCTGGCGACCTTAAATTATTGCATTCTAAAAATAAATTTTTTCAAACTAATTTTACAAGATTAGCTCAATTAGCACAACCCAAAGTACTTGCCTTTTTGCCTTCTTGTCGTGGGGCTTTTAGCACATCTGCGCATAATAATGATGCATCGAGTTTTGAGCACAAATTGAATAACTATTTTAGCAATCACTTGCTTAAATCCGAAGGTATTATTGTTATTCCTTCTTTGATGCCTGATTTGTTAAAAATTCAATCCATAGTGGATTTGGCATGTAGACTTAATTTTAAAATAACTTTTTTAGGTAGAAAAAGTGAAAAAATTATTGATATTGCTTTGAAAAAAGGTTTTTTAAAAGTGCCTTCCTTCAATTTAGTGGAATTAAAAACACTAGAAGACTCCAAAAAACATCCAAAATTAGTTGTCTTTGTGCTAGGTAAACATTTTGAATCTTTGTTTCATTTGCAAAAAATGTGTCAAAAAACAGACACTTTAATTCATTTAACGCCCCAAGATTTAGTGTTGTTAATGTCCAAAGAAATGGCAGGAATTGCCAAAATGCAATCTCAAACCCTAGATCTTTTGTCACGCCACAATATTCAAGCCCATGTTTTGGTAAAAGACCTAGACGCTTGTTCCAATGATTATGAAAAAACCCTCAAATTGATGCTTAATTTTTTAAAACCTCAATACATTATTCCTGTTATGGGTGAATATCGTCATCAATATCAAGTGCAAAAAATTGCCCAAAGTTTAGGATTCAAACTCAACCAAACTTTCTTGTTAGAAAATGGCAGTATTTGGCATTGTGACCCACAAAAAGATGCCTTTGCCGAATCTAATACTGGCGTTCTTACAGAAATTTTAATTGATGGTACTCCCGTTATTGGTGGGCAAGATTTTATTATGAAAGACCGTGAACTTTTAGCAGCGGATGGAGTTGTAATTGTTGTTGCCAATGTTAATGCTAAACACAAAAAAATAGTAGGTGCTCCACAATTAGTAAGTAAAGGCTTTTTGGCAGATTCTGAAACTAGTCATATTTTTCCTAAGTTAAAAGCTATTTTTGATGAAAAAAGTGAAATTTTTTTGAAAAAAAAGTATCTTAAATGGAATGATTTCAAAAAAAATATTAGAGAATCATTAGTTAAATTTTTATTCAAAGAAACTAAAAAAAGACCTATTGTTATTCCTATTTTCATTAGTGTTAAAAGTGAATAAAACGAATAATAAATACAAATAAATACGATACAAAATAATAAGAAAGTTGTCAAAAAACAATAATTCAATATAAAAAAGTTAATTTATTGTTGTTGTGCCTTCCTTTTGTTTTTTGCTCTTTTGTTTTTTCAATTTGACCAATCTGACAATTTATTTTTGTATTTTTCATTTTTGCACTACTTCACCCCAAATAAACCCTAATTACAACCAACTAACATCTATTTTTAATACTAATTTCTTTTGATATTTTAATTATATTCCAAATATTTTTCATTACCAAAAACCTTTATATGGCAAATAATTGGCATCCCTAAAGCAAATTAAAGGAGAATGATGTGAAAATAAAAGTTGCAACCACTTCTACTAGTTGTCTCGATTATTACTCGCATTCTTGTGATATTGACATTTTTAGAATCAAAATTTTAATCGACGATCAAGAATATATTGATGGTAAAACCATGAAATACGATCAATTTTATCAAATGTTTAAAAACAACCCTGATTTTATGCCTAAAACTTCGCAAGTATCGGTTGGCGAAATGGTAGTTTATTTTGAAAAGTTAGCTTTACAAGGTTATCAAAAAGTTTTTGTAACTACGCTATCTTCTGCTTTAAGCGGCACTTATAATGCTATTATTCAAGCAGGAAAAATGGTATCAGATAAAATTGAGGTACACTGTTATGACACTAAAACTGTCTGTTTTTGTGAAGGTTTTTTTGCCCTAGAAGCTTATCGTTTATTTGCAGAAGGCAAATCCCTAGAACAAGTTGTTAAGCATTTAGATTTCATTAAAGAAAATAATACCATTTTTTTTATGACCAAAAAGCTTACACAATTAATTAAAAATGGACGTTTAGTAGGAGTAAAAAGTTTTTTGGGGCGCCTTTTGAGAATAAATCCCATTTTGCAAGTTCAACAAGATGGCAAAATTGCCTTAATTAAAAAGACTTTAAGTTCCCACAAAGCACTTTTAGCCATAACTTCTAAAATCAAAGAATATACCCAAAATCATGATTATCAAATCCATTTAATTTTTACAGGGCACCCTGAATTAAAAAACGAGTTTCAACAAGTTTTAGAAACCCAATTAGGCTTAAAAAATTTAGTACAAATCCCTTTAACTCCTGTTGTTGGGTGTCATGTAGGAGACAGCGCTATTGGAGTAGGAATTATTAGAAAACCTAAATTTCAAAAATAGTACCATTTTCCATTATTATAGTTTTTGCAAAATTGAAAAATAGTATAAATATTAATTCTTGCTCCTTAATTCTTGCAAAATGTATTTTTTGGGTTCCTGCACGACTGTATTTCTACACCAAAATATCGCAATAATACATATTTTGCAAATATTTTTCATAAAACAATTTTATTATTTGACTTTTTGGCTCAATGTTGGTATAATAATTATTGGTTAAAATTAAAAAAACTTTTGAATAACTTATTTTATTTTGATGCCACTTTAAGAGATTATTTTTATTTGTGCTTTATGATTTATTCCAAGGTATAAATAAAAAATATTAGGCCCGTTGGAGAAACGGTTAACTCACATGCCTTTCACGCATGCATTCACGGGTTCAAATCCCGTACGGGTCACCAATTTGATAAAAAAGCACCCATAGCTCAATTGGATAGAGCATCTGACTACGGATCAGAAGGCTAGGGGTTCAAATCCTCTTGGGTGTGCCATTAAAACATCATAAATGCAATTAACGGGAAGTAGCTTAGCTTGGTATAGCGCCTGGTTTGGGACCAGGAGGTCGCGGGTTCAAATCCTGCCTTCCCGACCATTCCTTAATTAACTATCTATGCGGGCGTCGTATAATGGCCATTACCTTAGCCTTCCAAGCTAAAGACGTGGGTTCGATTCCCATCGCCCGCTCCATTTATTATTCCCCATAATAAATATAAAATAAAACTATAAACTAAAAAGTTAAACCGCTTATTGATGAGATAAGCGGTTTAACTTTTATTATATATTAACACAACAAAAAAAGCTGCAACAAATTGTTACAACTTTTCTTTCAAACTATTAAATTATTTTTTTAGTCTTAAAAAAATCATACATGCGGTCTTCATCAATATGAGGGCTTACAAAATTAGCAATATTTTTTAAATCTTCTATTTTGGTATTTCCCATAGTAATTGCCACATCAGCTAATTTAAGCATTTCAAAGTCGTTGGGACCGTCTCCCATACAAATTAATTGATGATCGGGATAAAGAGCCTTAATTTGCTTAATTCCGTATGATTTGTCTATTTTTTGATACATTATATCAACAAAACCACTATCCCAAAAGTAAGCTTTTAATTGGGGCATATCTTTTAAAAATTGTTGTATCTTTTCTTTATCGTTTTCTTTTTCATGTAATAATACCATTTGATAAACTTTTTGTTGCTCAAAAAAAGCATCATTTAGAACTAGTTTTTGTTCCCCTTTAAAACTGTTAATATTGTTGAGTGTTTGGTCGTTTTGTAAATCTATGGCAAAAATTTGGTCCAAGGTAAAAAGAGTTAAAGCAACTCCATTTGTAGCAGCTGCTTTTTTTACTTGCATAACATCTTTTTGGTCAAAACAAACCTCATTAAGGACTTTTTCTTCTTGCGTCTTTTGTGATTGCATTGTAAGAGCGCCGTTGCACAAAACTAAATATTTAAATAAAGGTCTTAATTCTTTTAAAACTCCTAATCTAGCATAACTTCTGCCTGTAGCAATTCCTAAAACTACATTAGGACCTTGTGAAAGCTCTTTGATTAACGCTTTTGTCTGAGGCAAAATAGCTTTATTTTTATTACTTCTTAAAGTGCCGTCAATATCAAAAAAAATTAGTTTTTTCATAAACTTTATTACCTATTTTCTTTATGAATATAATTTATAATGTCTTTTTTGCTAAAAATATCAATTTTATACAATAATTAATTACAATTATTGCTTATATTATACTATAATATAGGTAGTAATAATCGTTAAAATAGGAAACCTTAAAAGTTTTTTATTGATTTTAATGAGATTTAAAGGAGAATAATTTTTATGAATAATTTAGACCCAAAGATTAATAACTATAATTCCGATGTTTCTTTCTTTGCTTTGGGAGGGCTTGGCGAAGTTGGGAAAAACATGTATGTTTTTGAAATTCACAAGCAAATTTTTATTGTAGATTCAGGGATTTTGTTTTCAGATGATTTTTTGTTAGGAGTCAATTACGTCATTCCCGATTATGATTATTTATTGAAAAACGAATCGCGTATTGTAGGGCTTTTTGTTACTCACGGACATGAAGATCATATTGGAGGCATTCCTTATTTGCTTAAAAAAGTGCGTATTCCTAAAATTTTTGTCTCAGGGATTGCATATTATTTGTTAGAACATAAATTAGCAGAGCATAAAGAAATTGGCGCCCTGCCCAAAATAGAAAAATACAGCCATGATACCAAATACGAATTTAGCCATCAAGTAAATGTGTCTTTCATCAGACTTAACCACTCTATTCCTGACACTTTTGGGATCGTTTTTAACACCAAATACGGCAATATTTTTTATACTGGGGATTTTAAAATTGATTATACTCCAGTAGGTCCAGAAGCGCAATATGATAAATTAATCAAGATTAAACAAGAAGGCGTTTTGTGCCTGCTTTCTGATTCTACTAATGCCGAGCAATCTGGGTTGGTCCAATCCGAAAGTACTATTGGGGCTTCCATTAATGAACTTTTTGTAAATATTGCAGACCGCATCATTATTGTTACTTTTGCTTCTAATTTTTACCGCATCAAACAAATTGTAGAAGCTGCTATTCAGACTAAAAGAAAAGTTGCAGTGTTTGGGCGCAGCATGGAAAAAGCTTTGGAAATTGGCAAAAAACATGGCTATCTTAACATTCCTGAAGGCACCCTTGTCACAAGTAATAACATTCACAAATATCGCGATATTATCTTGCTTTGCACCGGCTCACAAGGAGAGCCCTTAGCAGCTTTAAGCAGAATTGCTAACAACACTCACAGACAAATTAAGTTAAGTCCCAAAGATACTATCATTTTTTCTTCTTCTCCCATTCCTGGCAACCAAGAAAACATTAATAAAATTTTTGATTTACTTTTCAAAAAAAATGTTAACGTCATCACTCACGGACCTTTAATTAACACTCACGTATCAGGACACGGTAACCAAAATGACCTGAAATTGATGCTTTCGCTTACCAAGCCTAAATATTTTATTCCAGTTCACGGCGAACATCGCATGTTAATTGCACACAAAAATTTAGCTCTAGAATGTGGTATTCCAGAAAGTAATATTTTTATTTTGGAAAACGGACAAATGGTAAACTTAGCTCCTGAAAAAGCTGCCATTACCCAAAAAATGAATGTAGGCAACGTCTTTATCGATGCTTCTGGAATAGACGATGTGGGCAATGCCATCCTAAAAGAACGTCGTAGTCTGAGTGAAAAAGGCTTATTTTCTGTTGTTATGAGTATTGATTTAAAAAGAAAAAAAGTCCTTAATTTACCAACAATTGTTTCTCGTGGCTTTATTTATATGAAAGATAATCAAGAAATGATTAAACAAATTTCTTATGATATTAAAAATAGTATTGAAACTGCTATTAAACAAGATGAAGTGCAAAAAGAGACTTTAAACAAAATTATCGTTGATTATCTTGCCTCTAAAATATACGGAATTACTTTGAGAAATCCAATTATTATTCCTATTATTTTGACAGTTTAAAAGTAGTTTATAGCATTTTTTCATTATTTTCTTATTTCCATTATTTTAAAAAACCATTTTCAAAACTATTTGATTTTTTACAATGATATCTTTTTTTGCAAATAGTGCACCAAATTTATTTTATTATTTATCGAATTATTTTTTTATTCCAAATTTATTTCGATTTTTATATTAACACCGTTTTTTAATATTAAAATTTTTTATTGAACAACAATAAATAACTTTTTTAAAAAATAAAACGGTCTCTTTTTTAAATATTTTGGGATCATTTTAATAACTTTTTACCCTTTTTATTCTTTTTTCTTTTCTTGCATTGATTTTCCTTTTGTTTTTCCTTTTAGTATATGCAGATGTTGCATTAAAAAACATTTTGCCTTTGGATTTGCCTTAGGATTATAAATATTTTTCAAAATTAAACCATTATTTAACTAAAAAACAAACCTTCTACATTTTATAACTCAAATTAATTATAATTTAAAATTTTTAATAGCACTATTACATTTTAAAAATAAAATATAATATTTTTAATATATGAATATCGCATTTTTGCACGCCAAAATTCATTCATTAATTTATTTTATCAAAGGAGAATTGCATAAATAATTATGGTAATTGTTTATACGAGTTTTAGTTGTGTTTCTTGTAAAAAAGTTAAAAAATGGTTAAAAGCTCATGGGGTAAGATACGAAGAGCGTAATTTGTTAAATTATAAAATGCAACCACAAGATCTGGATTTAATTTTAAAAAATTGTGATTATGGGTTTGATGATATTATTTCGCGACGTTCCAAAATTTTTAAAGAAAAACAAATAGATTTGGAAACTATCAACACCGATAACATCAAAAAAATTATTATTGAAAATCCTGAAATTTTAAAAAGACCTATCATTATTAAAGATCAAAAAATTTAAATTGGGTATAATGAAGAAGAAATTCGTATTTTTATTCCCAAAAAACTGCGTTATTACTTGATGGAAAATAATGTTAATTTTTATAAAGATAAAGAAAATAATCAATATGAAACAGTATTGCAAAACTTTTTTAAAAACCATAAATAATGAAGAGCAATATTTTTGTTGCAAAAAGTCTCTTATCATTTGCAAAGTTTCTTTTATCATAAACAAACTCAAGTTTAAAAACAATATTTGCCCCTTTCCATTTATAAATTGGCTATTTATAAAAGATGTAATTAAAAAAATAAACTAAGTTGCAAGTTGCAAGACTTTCAAAAAGCAATTTTAATCAAAAATAATTTTGCAAAAATAATTTTCAATTCAAAGTTAGAATGTTTTTCAAATATTCTAATTTTTTTTATATAAATTGCAAATATTAGCTTGTTATTTTATCTTTTTTCAGTTTATTGTGATATATAATAAAAGAAGTGATGACAAATTTTGGTCTTTTTTGCAAAACCAAAGACAACAAAAACTGCCAAAATGCAAGAAATATTAAGGAGGTATTAAGTGATGTCAAATTATAGTTTCAAATTGAACAACAATCAAGTAGCAACAATTAAAAAATTCTACTACAAACAATTAAAATTATCACCTAATAAAACGGTTGCTTTTGTTATAGATGATTCTTTGGCTAAAATAACAGTTTATAATAACGGAACTTTGTTAGTGCAAGGAAAAAATACCTTATCTATCGTTGCTTTTATTAAAAAAATATTGCAAATGAAAACAGTTAGCGATAATAGCGAAATAAAAGAAGTTAGCCATTCATTAGTCAAACAAGTCCCAACGTTAAAAACTAAAAGCAATGCAGGGACAAATTCATTTTTGCCACTTTATAACAAAAAAACTTATTATCTTCCATCCATTGGTTCTGATGAAGTAGGTACAGGAGATGTTTTTGGTCCTGTTATTGTTTGTTGTGTTTACTTGACTGCTAAAAATATTGTTTTTTTGCAAAAATTAGGAACTATTGCCGAATCCAAAAAAATCTCAGATGAAAAAATAATGCAGCTAGCTCCTTTAATTATGAAAGAAGTTATTTATTCTGTTAAAATAATGATGCCTTTAGAATACAATCAAACAATCAAACAATGTAATCTCAACAAAATTAAGGCTTTAATGCATAACGAAGCAATTAAGCAAACCGTTTTAAAAGCTTCTCCAAATGTTCCTGTCATTTTGGATCAGTTTTGTTTTCCTAAAAATTATTTTAATTATTTGCAAGACCAAAAAGCCCAAAATGAGTTTTATACAAAGATTATTTTTGAAACTAAGGCTGATAGTTCTTATTTTAGTGTTGCTGTGGCTTCTGTTATTGCTAGATATCTTTTTTTAACACAAATAGCAAAACTTTCTAAGCAAATTAATTCCAAATTGCAATTAGGAGCAGGCAAATTGGTAGATTTGCAAATTGATTTGATAGTAAAACAACACGGATTAGAGATTTTGCCTCAAATTGCTAAGTGTAATTTTAAAAATATTGTGCGCAAAATGGAATAAATTTATAATATTGGTGCTTAATTGCAAGTTTATTTATCCAAAAACACATTTAAAGGAGTTTTTATGTCAACTATTTTTACTAAAATTATCAAAAAACAAGTTCCTGGTTATCTACTTTATGAGGATAATTTAGTAGTTGCTTTTTTAGATATTACCCAAGCGACCAAAGGACACACTTTGGTGGTGCCTAAACAAGAATATCGTGATATTTTGATGATGCCCGAAGATGTTTTTGCCCATTTGTTTAAAGTGGTACATCAAATAAGCAAAGTATTAATGGATGTTTTTCAAGCTCAGGGAATCAATTTATTAAATAATAATGGCAAAGTAGCAGGGCAGACTGTTTTTCATTATCATGTGCATTTGATTCCTCGTTTTGATGAAAAAGAAATTAATTTGGTTTTTAAAAATAATGCTTCTTTGATGTTTCCTCAAGATTATGAAAAAGTTCAAAAAGCTATTTTAGCGCATTTGAATAAATAAAAAATATATTGTTAAGGAAACATAAAATAAATATATTGCTGTCTTGCTTTTTTTGATATAAAACCTTTACAAAATATTTATATGGGTTTTTATGGGTCTTTTCTAACTGTTTCATTTATTTAGACAACTTAATATTTTAATATAACATTTAAGACCAGCTTAATCGTTGGTCTTTTTTGTTTATAAAATGGCACAATTATTAACTTATAATAAAAAAACCAAACTATTAAAATAGTTTGGTTTAATCATAGATATGTAATTGGAAGCAAAAATTATCTTTTGCGAGTTACTTTTAAGAAATGATAAAAAAATTTGTCAAATAAATGATATTCTTCTAAAATTTGAAAATCGTTTTTTAATAGCCATTCTTGAAGATAATCTTGATTGCTTTGTGATCCTAATATAAAATGTTTGCTTTTATCAGGACTTTTTTCAAGTATTTTAGTAATAGCATAAGTTCCCATACCACAAATTAGGGCAAGATCAAAATCTTGGCAAATGTTTTGGAATCCGTCACTTAAACAAAAAGTAACTGGATAGCAAGCAAGGTTTTTTTGGGCTTGAAATAAAGGTTTTAATCTTATATCTGCTGCAATTGCTTGTTTGATATAGCCTTGTTGAAAAGCCTTTTTGAGTACTAAACCATGATCTGTTCCGATGTCTACAACGGTGTCATAATTTTTAGTAAGAGACACAATAAAAGGGATTCGTTTCATTTTATTTGTGGTTGTGGTACAAACTTTTTAATTTGCTTTGTTTAGCTGGAGTTCTGAGTCGTCTTAGAGCTTTGGATTCAATTTGGCGGATTCTTTCTCTAGTAACTCCAAATAAAGTGCCTACTTCTTCTAAAGTGTGGGTTTTGCCATCTAAAAGACCATAGCGCATTTTTAATACTTTTTCCTCGCGGTCAGTTAAGGTATTTTCTAGGACTTCATCTAAAAGCTTTTGAGTTACTTCTTTCATCATGTATTCGTGGGGGGATAAAATGTTGGGATCTGAGATAAAATCCCCCAAAGAAGTTTCGTCTTCTTCGTTTTCTCTTGCGGGAGCTTCCAAAGAGATGGGTTTTTTTTCAATATATTGGATGCTGCGAATTTTTTCAGCAGAAATATTCATTTTGTCGGCTAACTCTTCAACTGTAGGTTTTTTCTTAAGTTTTTGAGTTAATTTGCGAGTGCAAAGTGCCATTTTATTAATAGTTTCTACGATGTGGACAGGAATTCGGATAGTTCTTGCTTGATCGGCAATCGCTCTTGTGATGGCTTGTCTAATCCACCAAGTAGCATAGGTAGAAAATTTAAATCCTTTTTGATAATCGAATTTATCTACTGCACGCATTAAGCCCATGTTGCCTTCTTGGATTAAATCAAGAAACAAAATGCCTCTTCCAATATATCGTTTGGCAATGGAAACTACTAATCTATAATTGGATTCTACCAAAATATCTTTGGCGCGCCTTGCTTGTTCGATTTGGTCATGTGCTTCTTGGAGTTGTTCTTCGGATAATTCAATTTCTTTGGTTTTGTGCTTGGCAAGCTTTTGTTTGGCTTGTTTTCCTAAAAAAACTAAAATGGATTTTTTTTGTTCTTCTGCTATCGAAAGCAAAGGGATTTGACCAATTTCTTTTAAATACATGCGAACTGAGTCATCCATTTTAATATCAGAATGGATTTTAGAAATTTCTTCTTTAGAAATTTTTTCATCTTCGTCTTCTTCTAATTCTATGAGTTTTTCATCTGATATTAAGTCCTCTTCAGAAATGTCAAAATCTTGGATGTCTTCTTCTGAGTCTTGTGTGTTGTCTTCATCTTTGTTGTCATCTGTGTTTTCTAAGTTTGCATTTGTTAATTCGGAATCAAGGTCAGTAAAATCATCATTGGTGGTGTTTGTTTGGGGGTGCGTATCATTTTGATTGGGGTTTTCATTTAGAGATGGAGCTACTTGTGTTTCGCAAGAAATAATTTGAATCCCTTGTTCTTTTAGGTTTTGTGCTATTTGTTGATATGGTATTTTTATGTTTTTATTTTGCAAAAAAGACATAATTAATTGAGATGTTAGTTTTTGTTCGCTTCCAGCTTGCTCATTTAAAGTTTTGATTATGTTATCGAATTCCATTTATTAACTCCCTTTTTTCTTTTTTTAATTAAAATTTGGCTATGAACTTGTTTTGATTTTGGTTTTTTGGATGATTTGTTTTTTAACAAAATATATCATTTACTAATTCGCTTAATTGTTGTTGTAATTGTCTTCTTTCTTTTTTGAGCTTGTCTTTCTTTTTTTGTAATTTGTTTTTTTCAGTGTTATCTATTGGAAGTAATTTATCATTTAACTCATTTATTTTTTGTTGTTTTTGTTCTATTTTGTCGCGGATTTCTAATTCTTTTATATAATTGTTAAATATTTTGCCTTCTTTATCTTGTAAAAGAGGGCGCTTTTCCATTTTAAAAAAATGATGTTTTTCGATAGATGTTAATAAATCATCAATATTTTCTTTAAATGCGGTTTTTTTGATTTCTTCCCAAGGAATACAAGTTTGTTTAGGATTTTTCTTGTAATAATTTTTAATATAGTTTAGCAGACAACTGCATTGCAAGTCATCAAAACCGGGGGTTTTTTTGATGGTGGCAAATGTTTTGGGGTTTTGGGTTTTGAAAAAAGCAGCATTTAAAAGCAATTCTATGATGATTTCTATTTTAATGTCAAATTTGGTTAAATTTAATTGTTGTTTGTTATGAGCAATGTAAGGAGGTTTTGGGGCTTTGTTAATGGAGACTTGAGAATTAAGGTTAACTGTTAGTTGATATGTTTTTTGTAAGTATTCTTGATAAAGCATTTTGATTTCAAAGCTTGAGGATTGGAATAGTTCTTGTAATTCTTTTTTGGTTTGGGCTTTGTTGTAAGAATCCATTTGTTGGCAAATCAAATCCACTTTCAAAGCTAAAAAATCCTTTAAATTATCATTTAGAAGGTGTTGGTATTTTTCGGGTCCTTCAGTTTTGATGTATTCATCGGGGTCTAGATTATTGGGAAAATCTACTATTTGGACTTTGAAGTGGTTTTTTTGGAGAAAGGTTCCAATTTCTAAAGTAGCGGTTTTTCCTGCTTTGTCGCCGTCATAGGCAATAATTATTTTGTCGGTGATTTTTTTTAATAGTTTGGCATGATCCAAAGTAAGGTTGGTTCCCATGGTAGCAACTACGTTTTTGAATTGGGCTTTGAAAGATGCCATAACATCAAAAAAACCTTCATGCAAAATGACTTTTTGTTTTTTTCTGATTTCAGCTTGGGTTTCGTAGTATTGATACAAAGTTTCGCCTTTTTTGAAAATTATTGTTTCGGGACTGTTGAGATATTTAGGCATTTGATCATCTAGACTGCGGCTGGAAAAAGCAACAATTTGGCCTGATTTGTTAGTAATGGGAAAAATGAGTCGGTTTTTGAAAAAATCATAAAAGTTGCCGGTTTTGTCGTCTTGATTGATGAGACTTAATTTTTTGAGGTCATCAGGGTCAAATTTGGTACCTTCCATTAAATAACGTGATAAATGGGAAGCTTTGGGAGCATAACCTAATTTAAAATGTTTTATTATGTCATTGTCAAAGCCTCTTTTTTCTAAATAATTGAGGACTTGTTTGTTGTGTTTTAATTGATGGGAATAAAAATCTGCTGCTTCTTGCATGATGTTGTAGAATTTTTGGTATTGATGGGTGCTTTGTTGGGGTAGGGAAGTAGCAATGCCCAAGCGGGTTGCCAGTTCAAAAATGGCTTGATTTAAAGGGATGTTTTTGATGCTTTTGTAAAAAAAAACAGGATTACCGCCTTTTTTACAAGACATACAAACTCCTATATTTCTTTCAGGAGACACAGAAAAAGAAGGCGTTTTTTCATCGTGAAAAGGGCACAACCCCATGTAATTTTTGCCTGATTTTTTTAATTGTACAAATTCTTGAACTAAATCAAGGATAGGCATTTTTTCATTGATTTGATCAATTAATTGTTTGTTATCTTGCATTTTGATCCGTTATTTTAAAATAATTTTTTCTTGGATGTATTTTTTGGCTTCTGCTAGTAAAAAGGTTTGTTGTTGGGCTGTGTCACGGTTTCTTAAAGTCACTGTGTTGTGGGTAAGGGTTTGGTCGTCTACAGTGAGACAAAAAGGAGTACCAATCATATCTTGTCTGCGGTATCTTTTGCCAATACTTTGGGTCTCATCGTAACAAACATCAAAATGTTTGGCTAAATACTGGTGGATTTCTTGGGCTTTGGCGCTGTGTGTTTTTTTGATTAATGGCAAAACAGCTACTTTGTAAGGTGCTAAAAAAGGGTGAAAAGTAAGGATTTGCCTTGTTTCGTTGGAGGTGCTTTCTTCGTGGTAATTGTTAATTAGAAAAGCAAAAAATAGTCTTTCTATTCCTAAAGAAGGTTCGATAACGTAGGGTAAAATTTTTTGTTTGGTAGTTTCGTCAAAATAAGTAAGATCTTTTTTGGAGTGTTGTTGGTGGGTTTTCAAGTCGAAGTTTGTTCTGGAAGCAATCCCCCAAAGTTCATCAAAACCCCAAGGAAATTTGAATAAAATATCGCAAGTTTGTTGTGAATAATGGCTGAGGTTTTCTTTTTTGTGATCTTTAAATGTTAAATTTTGCGGGTTCATACCCAAAGTAATTAAAAAATCATACATTAAGTTTTTCCAGTGGTTAAACCAATGGGCTTCGGTGCCTGGTTGGCAAAAAAATTCTAGTTCCATTTGTTCAAATTCACAAGTACGGAAAATAAAGTTGCCAGGTGTCACTTCGTTGCGGAATACTTTTCCAATTTGGCAGACTCCAAAGGGAAGTTTTTTTCTGGTAGTTTTTAAAATGTTTTTAAATTGGATAAAAATTCCTTGTGCTGTTTCAGGTCTTAAATATAGAGGTTTGGAGTTTTCCAAAATGACTCCTTGATGGGTTTTAAAAAGCATGTTAAAAGGTCTGATGGGTGTCCAGTTGGAAGTTCCTAAGACTTGGTTTTTGACTAAATAGTCATGCATTTGTTCGTAGGACCAACCGCTAATATCTAACTGTGGATTGTGGCTTTCGATGAGTTTATCAGCACGAAATCTCTTGTTGGTGTCTTGATTTTCGGTAAGGGGATCCGAAAAAGAATCCAGATGACCTGAGGCTTTCCATACGGTAGAATTAAGTAAAATGGATCCATCTAACAAAACATTATTGGGTTGTTCTTGGACAAATTTTTGCAACCAAGCTTTTTTAATGTTGTTTTTTAATAAACTGCCTAAAGGACCATAATCCCAACTATTGGCAAGTCCTCCATAAATTTCACTGCCTGCAAATACAAATCCTGTTTGTTTGGCTAATGAAATAACTTTGTCTAAATGTTGCATCCCAAAGCTCCTTTTTGTTGTTGGTGTTGAGGTTTTGATTTTTGCGTTGTTTTTTTTTTTTTTTGATTTTGTTTTTTTGAGTTTTTTCAATTATAATTATTTAATATCCAAAGCGACTTAATAAATCTTTTTGGTTGCGCCAATTAGGATACACCTTGACCCATAAATTAATGTGAGTTTTGATTTGCAAATGGCAATTGAGGTCTTGGCGAACATGTGTTCCTATTTGTTTGAGTTTGGAGCCTGCCTTGCCAATTAAGATTTGTTTTTGAGAGCTTCTTTCTACCAAAATCAAGCCCCAAATTTCTAATAAATGTTCTTTTTGTTCCATTTTTTCAATTATTACAGCTGAGGCGTGAGGGATTTCTTCGTGGACATAATAAAGGACTTTTTCGCGGATTATTTCTGCTATCCAAAGTTCTTTTTTTTGATCAGTAATCATGTCTTGCGGATAGTAAGCGACCCCTGGTTTGATATTTTGATAGATATTTTCTTTTAAAAAAGTGGTGTTTTTGGCTTTGATAGCAGAAAGTGGGATTACTGTTTGAAAAGAAAAATGGTTTAAATAGCTTAAAATAATAGCATCAATTTGGCTTTTGCTCTTTAAACGGTCAATTTTATTGATGACTAAAAAAACTGGTTTTTTGGTTTGGAAAATCATTTTTAACAAAGTTTCTTCTTTGGGATGATAAAAGGAATCTGTTAAAAAGAGAATTAAATCAACATCTTTGATGCTTTGAAAAGCGATGTTGTTCATTTTTTGGTTCAATAAATGTTTATATTGGTTAATTCCTGGGGTGTCTACAAAAATATATTGGGCGTTAGGTTCGTGGCAAATGCCAATAATTTTGTGGCGTGTTGTTTGGGGTTTGGCGCTTGTGATGGCAACTTTTTGTTGGGTTAATGCGTTTAGAAGAGTTGATTTGCCGACGTTTGGGCGTCCCAAAATAGCAATAAAACCAGATTTAAAATCCATGTAAGTCCTCAATTTCTTAGTTATTTTTTTGTTTTTCTTTTTCCTTGTTGTTGCTTGTGCGGGTTTTTTTATTTTGGTTTGTTTCTTTTTTTTGGTTTTTATGGGATTTGGGGCTGCTGCTGCTGTTTTATGTGGTTTTGTCTAAATTTAGACCTACGTTTTGTAAAATTTTTTCTTGTAAAGCAAGCATTATTTGAAACTCTTCTTCGGTGCGGTGTTGATAACCCTTAAGATGCAAAAAACCATGCACTGCTAAAAAAGCAATTTCGCGTTCTAAACTGTGCTTGGCTGTTTGTGCTTGGACTTGGGCTTTGGAAAAAGAAATAAAAACATCGCCTAAAGAATTGTCTTCTAAGCCTGCAAAAAAAGTTAAATCATTAGGAAAAGACAAAACATCTGTGGGATAATTTTTTTGGCGATAAAAGGAATTAAGTTCTTGAATTTTTTCGTTGGTAACAAAAATGAGATGCATTAATTTTTTTTCTTTGATGGGTAAAAACATTTTAATTAATAAAGATTTAAAAGGTGTGATGCAAAAAGAAGTTTGATTGTGGATTTTAATGATCATTTAGCATTTCCTATTTGGGGTTTGGGTGGTGGTTGTAGTTTTGGTTGCAATTGAGTTGTTTTTTTGGTAATTTTTAATAATGAGATTATTTTTTGATGATTTGAGCGAACATTTGAACGAATAAAATAAAAAGACATTTGCAAAAAAAACTTAAGCAAATATAAGAAAATATAAAATAAAAAAAGCAACTTATTTCAAGTAGCTTTTAATTGATTAAAACATTAACGCTTTTTACTACGCATATTTTTTTGGCGATTTTTCTTTTGTACGCTTGGTTTAATATAATGTTCTTTGCGACGCGCTTCTGCTAGGACACCAGATTTAGAAACTTCTCTTTTAAAACGACGTAGCGTTTCTTCGATAGTTTCTCCTTTACGAAAAACAGTTTTTGGCATTAATATCTCCTTTCCGTAATCTCAAATTAAAAATTAGCAATACTAATTATATTGTATCTCTTTTTTTGTTGTTTGTCAATAAGAAAAAGCAAAAAAATAATTAAATATTTTTGTAAGTGGTTTTGTCTTTTGTTTATGGTCGTTTTTTATGGTGAAATTTGTCATAAATACGGTTAAATGAAATGCAATAGTAATAATGTATTTTTATATTTATATAAATGAGTAATTTTAAATTTGAAGTTGTTTTTGTAATTGTTTAGTTTTTAAGTATAATTGAAAAAAATGACTGCACTGTTCAAGCATGTTTGTGATAAAATTCGGGTCTTCTTTGACTTCGATATTTTTGTTGGTTTGGTCGTTTTGATAGACTAAAAAGTAAGCTTTAATTGATTGAGAACAATAAATTTGGGCTTGGAGTTGGGCATAATAGATAGTAGGCATTTTTCCTTCATTTAAAAAGGATTGCCAAGTATAAGAGGCAAAAGAAATGGGGCATTTGATTTCTAAGAGGCTTTGGGATTGGGCGTCCCATCCATCCAAAGAAGCAGACATGAAATCTTTGACAAAGACTTTGGGTTCGAATTGCATTTTTTGTGTTTGGTTGAAAAAATTTCTTGCTTGGGGTTCCAAAATTCGTCCGCGTTTCATTGCTTCGTTGTCTTCGATTGGAGTGCCAAAAACTTTTCTTTTTAATAATTGCTCTTTGGTTTCAAATGGATTTAAGCCCATGATAGCTGCTACTTCGGAAGCATTAATGTATTTTTTGCGATGATTGTGCCAAGCTAAGGTATTTTGTTCTAATTGCATATGGCATCAACTATTGTTGGCACCAAAAGGAAAGTCCAAAAAAAGCCATGGTTAAAACAGTAAGAAAGCAGTTTAAGAAGAATTGTTCGCCTTTGATTTTGCGTCCTTGTTTTTGTTCGGAAAAAGAATTTCCCAAAGAAAAGCTGTCGTTGCTATCTGCTAAAAATAAAGTACTTAAAATGATAAAAGTACAAATAGTTACAAAAAAAACGGTATAATTCATAAAAATCTCCTTTGATTTTGGTAATTTGATTTTGTTGTTTTGTTGTTTTTAAATTTCTAATCGATTTAATAAAATAATGATTGATGATTCGTTTTTTGATAAATGTTTAAAATTTACTTACTCTTTTATTTTAGCAAGACAAGCAGTTGTATTTTCAAATATTTTTATATTTTGGGAATTTATAAAGCGTACTTGGATTAAATCTTGCATGATGGCTTCCACTACGCCCAAGCCGAGAGTTTTGTGTTTGACTTTGTCTCCTTTTTGAAAAAAGCCATTTTCATTAGTGCAAGATACTTGGTTTGATTGGTTTGGTTGAAATAAATGTGGGGAAAAATAATTTGGTCTTTGGGTTTCTTTTGAAAAAAAGCCCATTTCTTGTAAAAAGCGTGAAGGTTGACTGTCTATTTGTTTGCCATATGAAACTCTTTGATAAGCCCCAGTTAAAAATAACTTTTCTTCGGCTCTTGTAATTGCTACATAAGCTAGACGTCTTGATTCTTCTAAATCGCTTTTTTCTTTTTGGTTGCAATCAAAAAAAATATCTTCAAAAGCAGCTATAAAAACCACTCTAAATTCTAAACCTTTGACTTTGTGAATAGTAGAAAGTTTAACGCGATCGTTTTTGCTTGGGGTTTTGGGGTCTTGTTCGGTTTGTTCGTTAATTTCGCTATACAAAGATATTTGATCTAAAAGTTGGGTTAGTTTTTCAAAAATGTTTCCTTCCAAATTTTTTTCTGCTTGCATAAAAACTGATTTTAATTCTTCGATGTAATGTAAAGCAGTCTCAGAATCTTTTATTGATTGCATTTTGTAAGTTTCATCGTTTTTGTGACAATACTTAATTTTTTCATCAATATGAGTAATTATATCACTAAGACAGTCAAAAGAATCATTAATTAGTTCTTGGCGTAAAGCTGTAATTAATTTTTTAAATTCGTTTAGTTTAGTTTTGGTATTTGGTTGAATTGGAGTTTGGTCTAGGTAGTTAAGGGCGTCAAAAAGAGCTAAGTTTTTTTCTTGGGCAAGTTGTTCTAGATGTGCAAGTGAAGTTGTTCCAATTCCTCTTTTAGGGGTGTTAATGATGCGTTTGAAATCAAAATCTTGTGAGGGATTTGCAATAACATTGAGATAAGCTAAAAAATCTTTGACTACTTTGCTTTGGTAAAATGAAATACCTCCAAAAACTTGATAAGGAATGCTGTTTGCTAAGAATTTTTCTTCCAAAGGGCGTCCCAAAATGTTAGTGCGATATAAAATAGTAAAATCTTTATAGCTGCAAATACCTTGTAAAACAAGGTTTTGGATGGTTTTTGTGATGTAGTCTGTCTCTTCTTTATAATCTGAAAAAAACTTGTAAATAACAGGTTCGCCTCCGCTTTTAGTGCTTTTGAGATTTTTTTTAAAAGGATGGTCTTCGTTGTGTTTAATCAAAAGGTTGGCTTTGTCTAGGATGTTTTTAGAAGAACGGTAATTTTGTTCCAAAAAAGCTAATTGAGGACTAAATTTATTTAAGAACAATTGGCTGTTTTCAAATCTGGCTCCTCGAAAAGAATAAATGTTTTGGTCAGGGTCTCCTACTACAAAAATATTTTGGTGGTTTTGGGCTAAAAGAGTCAAAATTTGGTATTGGAAAAAATCAGTATCTTGGAATTCATCAACTAATAAATATTGGAATTTTTGTTGATAAAAAGCCCTTACATCGGCATTTTCTTGGAGCAGTTGGTGCGTATATAAAATAAGGTCATCAAAATCAACTAAATTATTGTTTTGCAAAAAAATTTGATATTTAGCTTTGATTGGCATTTCGAATTCGTATCTGTTTTCACGTTGAAAATTGTGTTCTTTTTGGGTTGCGTGTTGCAAAGTGTCTTTGTTTTGTGGTTCGTGTTTTCTTTTGATAGCAGAAATGTTTTTTCTTAATTCGCTAATTTTTATTCTTTTGGGGTCGATATTCATTTCTTTTAAAATGTCTTTGATGATTTTTTTGCAGTCGTTGTCATCTAAAATTTTAAAATTGGTGCGATATGAAAATGGTAAAAAGGGGATAAATTTTCTCAAAATTTGGTTTCCCAAAGAGTGAAAAGTGCAAATAGTAATGCCTTTGGTTTTTTCTTGACCGATCATTTTGGCAAGTTTTTCTTGCATTTGTTTGGCAGCTTTGTTGGTGAAAGTAAGGGCTAAAATTTGGTTGCTTGGTAAGTTTTTTTGTTCGATTAAATAAGCAATTTTAGCATTTAAAGTGGTGGTTTTACCAGTGCCTGCTCCTGCTGCTAGATAAAAAGATTTAGCATTGCTTGTGACTGCTGCAAGTTGGGGTTTATTTAATTTTTCTAAAAAATTGGTTTTATTGGAAAACATTTTTATACCTTTTATTTCGTTGTTTATCCTTTTTGTTTTGTGGTGTTTTTTCTGGGAGTGTTTTTTGGTTGGGTGATTTGATGGGATTTATTAGTTTTTATTTTTTTAGTAGAACAAATTTATTTTTGAGGATTTGATTTTAAGCTTACTACTTCATTGAAATTAAGTTCTTGCGTTTTTCCATTTGTGTCTTTTGTGATTTTGTCTGCTGCAAAATAACCTTGTCTTAGAAATTGCAAATGGTTTTTGCAACAACAGCTTTTTTGTAAACTTGATTCTACAAAACCTTTTTTGATATGCCAGGATTTATAGTTGAAATTGCCATTTGTGCAAAGTAGTGGAGCAAAAAAATTAAAAGTGGCTTTGCAAGCAGTCTTTGCTTCTACAAAATGAATAGTTCCGTTTGGTTTTCTATCTTTAAAGCCGCTGCCGCTTTTGGTTTGGGGGTCGTATGTTGCAAGAATTTCTGTTATTTCTCCTTTGTTGTTTTTGACAACATCGTAAGCTTTAACAAAATAAGCATGAAATAATCTTACTTCTTCGCCCAAAGTTAATCTTTTATAATTTTTATCTGGTTTTTGGAGTGCAAAATCGTCTTTTTCAATGTAGAGATGGCGGGAAAAATAAATTTCTCTTTCTTGGGTTTGTTCTTTTCCTTTTGTTTGTTCTTGATTTTGTTCTGGGGTTTTTCCTTGGGTTTGAGATGTGTTGCAACATTTACAAGTATGAAAATTATTAGTCCAAGGAGCTTTTAGATTTTCTATTTGGTTTTCAGGAAAGTTAGTAATAGTAAGTTTGAGGGGGTTTATAACTGCCATGCGAGGCAAGGATTTTCCTTTAAGGTCATCTCTTACAAAAGATTCTAACATTTCTTGTTTAACTTGTGAATTTACTTTGGATAAGCCTGTTTCAAGGACAAAATTTTTGATAGCTTCAGGAGTGTAGCCTTTTTTGCGGATGCCTGATAAAGTTGGCATTCTAGGGTCATCCCAACCTGTTACTAAGTTTTTTTCTACCAAATTATTAAGATGTCTTTTGCTCATCAAAGTTTGGGTAAGATTAAGTCTTCCAAATTCAATTTGGCGTGGAGTATGTTTGGCTTTTGTTTCTTTGATTATCCAATCATATAAAGGTCTGTGGTCTTCGAATTCCAAAGAACACAAAGAATGTGTGATGTTTTCAAAGGAATCTTCCAATGGATGAGCGTAATCATAGGTAGGGAAAATATGCCAATGTTTTTGTTTTAAAGTAAAAGCAGAAAGAATACGGTACAAAATAGGGTCTCTCAAATTAAGGTTAGGGCTTTGCATATCAATTTTGGCACGCAAAACTTTGCTACCTTCTACAAATTTTCCTTTTTTCATTTGTTCAAATAGCAAGATATTTTCTTCAATACTACGATTGCGATAAGGAGAATTGGTACCTTTTTGGGTTAAATTACCGCGACTTTGGGCAATTTGTTCAGCGGTTTGGTCATCAACATAGGCTTTTCCTTGTTTGATTAAAAAAAATGCCATTTGATACATTTGAGGGAAATAATCTGAGGCAAAAGTGATTTTGTAAGGAGTGTATCCCAGCCATTTGATGTCATTGAGGATGGCATTAACATAAATTTGTTTTTCTTTGGAAGGGTTGGTGTCATCATAACGTAAAAGGGTTTTGCCTTCAAAAAAATGTGCCAATTCAAAATTAATAATGATGGCTCTGGCGTGTCCTAAATGTAAAAAACCATTGGGTTCGGGCGGGAAACGTGTAATGATTTGGCTGCATTTTCCGCTTTGGAGGTCTTTTTGAATGATGGTTTTGATGAAATTTGATTGTTTTTGCATTTTATAAGTCCTTTTTCTTTTTATTTGGTTTATTTGGGGTTTGGGCTTTTTGGGTGGTTTTGTTTGTGAAAAAATTTGTTTGGGAATCTTAGTTTTGGTCTCCAATTTTTATTAGTTAATTTATGTATTTTATTTATGATTAGAAATATAATTTAGGATTTTGAAAAAATAGACTTCTAAATATCGCTGTCAATATCATATCCTTCATATATTTTAATCAAAACACTCTATTATATTATACTAGCATTTTGAAAATATTTTTCATTTTAACAGTTGGAAGTTGGTGAAAGTGGGTTAGGGTTTATATTAAATTTAGATTTGCATTAAGCATATATCAATTTACAAAAAAAGACATTCATTTAATGAATGTCTTTTGTATTTTAAAAAAATGGAGAATAAAAGCAAGAAAAAGTAAGGAATAAATTATATAATTATAATAAATAATAATATTCTTGTTTTTCTTTTTGAAGTTGGCGTATTTCTATGGAAATATTTTCAATATCATTTAATAATTTAGATAAATTATTGAAAAAAACATTTATTTGTTTTTGTTCTTTTAAAGCGGGTAATTTAAAAGTTAGTTGATAAAAAACATTTTTATCAATTTCGGATATTACCCCTTGTTTTCCAATAACCTTTAATTTTTTATGAACTTGAGAATTTTTTAAAAAATTCAATATAAAATTAGCATCAAACCCCTCTTTAACTTCAAAAACTGAATAAATATTAGAAATCAATACTGGTTTATTATAAATATTATAAGCAATTGATTTATGTTTTAAGAAATCTCTGTTGTTCATAACAATATTGTTGGGATATGCTATTCTATAATTTTTAATGTTTTTTTTAAATTGTTTGTTATTATCTCTTAAAATCAAACCTTTTTTACAATCTAGACTACAAATATCATAAGGGAAGCTATCTTTATTTGTTTTTGTTATTTCTTGTATTATATCTTTAATTGCTATTTCTTTTCTTTCTTTAGAATTTTCGAAAAATAATTCAATCTCTTTTTCTATTTGTTGTATTTTTTGAGATAAATTATTTTTTTTAGTTTCTAATAATTCTATTTCTCTTTTGAAAATCGCAATATTTTTTATATTTACCTCTTTGTTTTCTTGTAAATGATTTGAACAATATAAGTTTGTGGTTAAAACATAATTATTTTTTCTAATTTGCTCTATATTTGCTATTGACATTTTGTCATTTTTTTTATTTTGTGACACCATTTCCATTATATCTTTAATATTTTTTTTGCCTAATTGTCTTAGAGAAATACCACTTTTAATTCTTTCATGCATTTCTGATGCATCAATAAAACGAATTTGATGTTTTTGATTTTCTACACATTTTTGTATAATTAAAATATAAGTAATGGTTGTTTCAGATACATAAGGGAAAATATTTAGGGGTAATTGTATAATTGTATCAATATATTTATTTTCTACTAAAAATTTTCTAAATTCTATTACTCCGGGTGTAGAAGCGCATAAAACTCCAGATGGTAAAATAACACCTAAAGTGCCATCTTCTTCTAAGAGATGTAACATATGCATTATAAAAGCTAGTTCTCCTCTTTTTTTAGGAATTGATTTGCCTTTTAAATAAAATCTGTCGCAATTTTCTTTATTTTTTTCTTTATTATTGGTATACTATGGAGTGCCAAAAGGAGGATTAGCGATGATAATGTTGTATTTTTGTTCTAAATGGCTTTGATGTGGGAATAATAAAGTATCCCCATTTTCAATCTTTAAATTATAATAAGGTATATCATTTTTTTATTTTTGACCGCTAAAATCTTTATTATTATTTATATGATTTATAATTTTTAAAAGTAAAGATCCGCTACCAAAAAAAGGATCATATATTTTTGTAATATTTTTATTTTTTGTTTTATGACAAATGATTTGTGATAAAAGTTCAGAAACAGAGGGTGGTGTAAAAAATTCTCCAGATTTTTGTTTTTTAGTAATGTTATCGCTAACAAATGTTTCAATTAAATACATATAAATTTCACCCATTGCATCTTCACAAAATTCATTACCTGAAAAAATATTGTCGATGCCTGTAATAAGGGTTTTTAATTTTGTATTTTTTTCTTCCTCGTTGCCTAATTTGGATTTTTCGGTTAAATCAAAATTTTCAAATAATCATTTAAAACAATGTGACTCAATAGATTTTAAAGCTTTATCTATTGCAACAAAACTAAAATTATCTTGATTAATAGAATTATTTAAATTAGCCCATAAATACTGAGGTTCAATGTGAAATCCACAAAAACCTTTTATATTGTTTTTAAATCTTGATTTTTCATTCGAATCCCATTTATCCCATGCTTGTTTATATTTCTCAAAGGATCCCAATATTGTAGTTTTACAAATATCTTTTTCAAATTTTATAGATAAATAACGGAAACTTAAAAGAGGTAAAATATAATCTTTAAAAATAGTTGTATCCACAGAATTTCTTAAAGTGTTATTAATCAAATTCCATAATTTTTGTTTACAAATTTGAACATTTTGATTTTTGTCATTTTTCATATTATAATTTTCCTTAATTTTGTCATTTTTGGATATCTTTATAATTACTGCATCAATCTTAAATTTCATCTCTTAATTTAAATGCATAAAGATAAGGCAAAACTTCGCTCTTTTGCCCTTTATTTTTATCCATATATTCTTTTATTTGGTTTTCATTTTTGCTGATATGTTCTCTTAGAATAAAATCTTTAAAACCCAGATCATTTTTTTTATAATCAAAATAAGCATTAATTAATTTTTCCAAATCTTTACTATTTTCAAAACAAAATTCTTTGCTTTTTACCTCTATTTCTCTTTTGCTTTCTTGTTCTTTAATTAAATCTTTAACAAAATTCTTCCACAAATTAGATAAAATATTTCTTATAGCCCCCCCTTGTTGAGCATTTTGTGTTATTGTAGAAAAAATTTTATCATCTTCAATTTTATTTAAAAAAAATTCTTGCTGTTCTTTAGTCACATCATTATTATTTTCGTCCAAAATATTTTTTATTTCTTTATTAAAATTTTTGTTTTGTTGTGATGAAATGCTTTTATGTATTTTTTGTTCAGTTTTTTCAAATGATGATATTAATTTGTTTATATAATCTAAATTAATAAATGCGCTACCAACGTGTTTTATTTCATCTTTTGGATTCGACGTGTTTTGTGGTGTTCCTGATTTAATTTTATCTCTTTTGTTTTTATAATCTAAGAACTCTTCCTTGTCTATTTCATTTTTAAAATATTTTTCTTCAAACTCTGTTTTTATCCTAATAATATTTCTTATTTTAGAATATTTATCAAAAATATCTATGAATTTTTTTTCTTTTTCTGTATAACCCATAATATTTTTTTCAATATATTTTACATTAGGAGCTAATTTTCTTATTTGTTTTAAGTAATCTTTATATTCTAGTTTTAATTCTTCATAACTTTTTTTCTTTTTGATTGTGTGTTCTGGATCAAATAAACCCATTGCTTCATTAAATAATAAAGCTTGGTCGTTGTCCTTTTTCTTCGTTTGAAAACAATAAATATTACCGTATTTTTTGCTTTTATCATGTTTTCTAATTGTTCTAGAAAATGCTTGGATTAAATTATGGTATTTCAACTCTTTGTCTAAGTATAAGGTATTTAATAGAGGAGAATCAAAACCAGTTAAAAACATGTTGACTACCAAAAGTAAATCTATTTTTTGATTTTTATTATCAGTTTTCATTTTTTCTAATATTTGTTCATGATATCTTTTTTCATTAACAAAAGGCGTTTTATCATCTACAAATTGATTTTTTGTTTTTTTGCTAAAATTTTTATAAAAATCACTTTTATTGATTTAAAAGCCTCCCTTTTATCGTCATTTTTTTCATTTTCAGAGTTAAAATGTTCAGAACAAATAGCTGCTATTTTTAAATCATGTTCATTTTCCTTGTTTTTAAATATGTTATAATATTCTATTAAATCATCAATATTAGAAACAGCAAATAAGGCATTATATTTTTTATTTTGTGTTAAATCATGATAAGAATTTAGAATCTTTTTTACTACTTCTTCTTTACAAGTTGAATTATTTTTTGTTTTTCTATAATATTCCACATTATAATCAATAACAAATTTATCTTTTAGAGCATTGGAAAAACGATATTCATGTATACATTTATTAAAAAGTTCTTTTGTTGTTTTAGCATTTTTACTAAGTTTATTTTTTTCGAAAATAGGCGTCCCTGTAAACCCAAAAAAATAAGATCCATAAAAATATTTAATCATATTTTCATGCATTTCTCCTTTTTGCGATCTATGGCATTCATCTATGATAAAAAACATTTTTTCATTTTTATATTTTTTTAAAAAATCTTCATTTTTATATTTTTTTATTAATGAATGTATTTTTTTTAAAGTCGTTACAATTATTTTTCCACTAGCATTGTTTTTATTTTGCATTATTTCTTTAAGATTTTCTACCTTTAATATTTCTTGAGTTGAAACTTTTTCAAAACTATTAAATTCTTGAAGAGTTTGCAAATCTAGTTCTATGCGGTCAACTATAAAAAAACAATAATATTTTTTTGAGTTTCATTAATGGATATAAATTTTTTCAAATAACGACAAAGTAAAAAAGCAGTTAAAGTTTTACCTGAACCTGTGGTATGCCAAATATGACTATTTTTTTTTTTAATGTTATTTGTAACATTTAAAGGACTTTCTTGAGTTATTTCTTTTTTTGTGAATTCAACAATTTTTTTTATAGTGTGAAATTGATGAGGTTTAGCAACCATTAATTTTTGATTTTTTTCATGATGCACCAAAAAGAAAAATAGAAACAATGCTAAATGGCAACGTTGTAAAAATTCTGGAATAAATTCCATGATTTCATTTCTTTTATTATTGTTTTCATCACTCCATCCAAAACAGAATTTATTTAATTCCTTGCTTTTTCCTGCGTCTTGATTTGAAAAATATTGAGTATCGGTTCCATTTGAAATTATAAAAAGTTCTATACATTTAAATAAACCTTGTTGTTTTAATTTAGGGAAATAGTCTTCTACTTGTTTAAAAGCTTTGTCAAGCCCTTTATCCAAACTTCTTTTTTTTAATTCTATTAATACCAGCGGTATGCCATTAATTAATATTACTATATCATACTCAGCTGATTTTGACTCGTTTTTATATGAATTTTGAGCAGGAACGTTTTGTGCTACTTGAAAAATATTTTTACACCAATTTTCTTTATTAAAAAAATTAAAATAAAAATAGTCTTTTTTTGTCTTTTTTTGGAATTTTTATTTCTTTTCTTAAATATTTATAAATGTCGATAACATCCATTTTTTCATTGGTAAGCAATTCACTATTAATTGTAGAAAACCAGTATTCATTCAGCTCCTCCTTCCCCTTCTCTTGAAAAGAAGTGTCAGGACCATACCTACTGTTATATTCTATAAATTGTCTTTTAAAATTATCCTCTAATTTTTCTTGTGTTTTGATGCTAACTTCTGCATAACCCATTTTTTTAATTTGTTAATAATGCTTTTTCTTAATATCGCCTCTTCCTTTTTATTTTTTTGTTTTTTATTATTTAAACACATATTTGTTAATTCTCCACTCTCATTAACTATTTTAGAAAATATTTAAAATGAAAAAAAATAATTAGATAATTTGTCTTTTGTATATTAGGTCGTTGATTTATATTTAATATTTAAACGTCGCTTGATAAACGTTATTAACTATATTTTATCAAAAAAAACAACAATATAATTCGTTATTTTAACCATTTTTTATGTCTTTTTGGCTTTTATTTTTTCTTTATGGGTGGGAATTAATTTTATTTTAAAACGATTATAAATTATTATTTTGATATTTTTTGGGTTATAATAAAGTCATAAGCAATTTAGTTTATTTTAGATTATTATTTATTATGTTAATTATTTTATTTATAGACAAATAGCTTTTATAATTTTAATCAGTTATCGAGTATATTGTTTTTAGCAAAACCAAAGAAATAGAAAAAATATATACTCAAAATGGTGAAAAATATTTTGTTCAAAACAATGGCGATATAGAAAATAAAAATGGCGACAAAGTATTTTTCAGAAAATGCGAGACAATAGAAAAAATAAACCGCAAAAATGGGCAAATAGAATTTTATAAAAAGAATGGCAAAATGAATAAAAAAGAATTGAAAGATGGAACTCTTATTTATTATGACGCAAAGGGAAAAAAATACAAAAATAATAAATGTAAAATTAATTCAATCTAATCGTATTCTAACCATAGAATAGATCAATATTTTTAATTACAATAAACAAATAATTCATTTGCAAATTTGCAAAATAAACTTCTATTTTCATCTAATAATATGTTATAATATTTAGGAGATTTTTTTGTATATAAAAAATTATTTATGTTCTAATTTATCTAGATGTATTGTTGTGGTTTGGGCATAATTTAATCAAAGGAGTTTTTAGTGTCTTATTTAGTTTTATACAGAAAATACAGACCACAAACTTTTGCAGATGTTGTCGGTCAAGAAATTATTATCCAAACTTTAAAAAATGCCATCAGATACCAAAAAATTAATCATTGTTATCTTTTTAGCGGCAACAAAGGTACTGGAAAAACTACTTTAGCCAAAATTTTTGCCAAAGCCATTAATTGCTTGTTGCCCAATCAAGGAGATGTGTGTTTTTCTTGTCATTATTGCCAAAACTTTACCAAAGCAAACACAGACATCACAGAAATTGATGGCGCTTCTTATAATGGGGTTGACGAAATCAGAGAATTACAGGATAAAGCCCAATACAAAGCTCACACAGGCAAATACAAAGTCTATATTATTGACGAAGTTCACGTCCTTACGCCAAACGCTTTTAACGCTTTGTTAAAAATTTTAGAAGAACCGCCCGAACATGTAGTTTTCATCTTGATTACTACCGAAATTTATAAAATCCCTGACACCATTTTTTCGCGCGCCCAAAGTTTTGCCTTTGAAAATTTGAACCTCAAAAACATCACTGCACAATTAACCAAAATTGCTGCTTTGGAAAATATGTTTATCACTGAAGATGCCATCAAAAGCATTGCTTGCCATTCGGAAGGTGGAATGCGAAACGCCCTTAGTTTGTTAGATCAGGTAAGCGCTTATCAAAATAATTTGATTACTTCAGAAGATGTTGCAAATATTAAAGGTACGGTGTCTGCCAGCATTATCAAAAAAATGTTCCAAAATCTACTAAAAAAAGAAGCGATCAAAGCATTGCAACTTTTGCACAAAGTAATTGATTCAGGCAAAAACATCGACCTTTTAATTTTAGATTTAATTGATGCTATCAAAGATTATTTAATTTGGAATGCCAAAAATAAAAAAGATTCCAAAACATCGCCACTTTCCCAAGACCAAAAAATATTATTGCTTGAAGAAACAAACCACATTGATCATTTTTTAAGAATCTTAATTAAATTACAACAAGACCTCAAAAAAAGCGATCAAAAAAAATCTTTGGTAGAAATTGCCTTTTTGCAAATATGCTCTCTACATTCTTTTCAATTTCAAGCCAATTTACAAGAAACCCAACAATTTGTAACAAATAAAACAAATATTTACAATAATGAGCAAGCATCACTTGCATTAGATGAAACAAATGCCAAAGAAAATTATGAACCAACAAAGCTTACCCAAAACAATACAGAAAAAAAAACCTTTGACAAAACAGAAAAAATCAAACTAACTAAACTTGCGTCAATAGCAAACGAAAAACCACCAAAAGCACCAAAAACAGAATATCTGCATCCAGTCCAAGATTTACAGTCTCAAAATAATTTTTCACAAAAAACACCTAACAATTCTACTACCTCCGAATTGACTCAACAAAATAACTTGCCTTCCCAAAACTCACAAGAAACCAAATCCCCAACAAAAAAAAACCCTTATTTTTCCAATTCTTCTCTTTGTGATTTGATATCATTTGCAATTAATATTTTATCTAATCAAGACGAGCCAACCAAAAACAAAATAACAAATTTTTGGACAAATTTAAAAAATCGCTATTCTACTCACAGTTATTATAAAAATGTATCCGAAATTTTGGATAGAGGAAAAATAGTTGCTTTGAGTCAATCCCAACAAATGATTTTAGTTTTTGAAGATGAAGATGCCTTTGAACTTGTTTTACAAAAAAACATCAAACAAAAAGCTTTAGAAATTTTGAATAACGACACTTTTGCAATTACAGACTACATTGCTTTTTTAAAACAAGATTGGCAAGCCTTAGAAACTTTTTACAACAAAAATCATCCTCATCCAAACCAGGCATCAATTGCAAAATTCACAGCTACTTGCAATTTTGATCTTGACTTATATCAAATCAAAGCGACCCAACCAACCAAGCCTGCTATTATCCAACTAGCTTATGATTTTTTTGGTAAAGATATAGTAGAAATAATTAACTAGGAGCAAAAAATTATGAAAACACAATCTAATATGTTTGAAAAATTAAAAAAAATGCAAGAAGCAATTGAAAACGCCCAACAACAATTAGAATTACAAGAATTTATTGGCAAAGCAGGGGATGTAGAAATTGTTTTACAAGGCACCAAACAAGTCGTAGATGTTATTATTTCTCAAATTCACAGCAAAGCAATTCTCCAAGAAAGCGTTTTGTTGGCTTTTAATGCTGCTTTAAAAAAGTTAGAAAGAAAATCCAAAGAACTCATGCAAAAAGCATCTGGATATTTGATAGAATTCTAAAATTTTTACCCCCCCATATTTTGCATTTCTTTATTTTATTTAGCCCTTTTCTTTTCTTTTTATTTTATCACTTATCATTATTTCCCAAATCCCAAACATTATTACATTAAAAGGAGGTATTTTATGAAAAAAACCAAAACTCCAAAATCACTTTTGGAAACTGCTTATGACATTATGAAAAAACATCACAATCCTGTTTCAGTCTATGATTTATTAAAACAAACATTGCAAAAACACCAAATCCCAAATAACAACCCCAATGTAGCTAATCAGCTTTATTTAGACATCGCTTTGAGCGGAAAATTTGTTTTTTGTGAAGACAATCAATTAATTATTAAAGAAAATAATAAACTTTTTTGGGATAAAGATTTTTTTGAAAAAACTCAAATTTCAAACGACGAACCTCTAGACGAAGATACTAATTTACAAGAATTAGATTTTGAGGATTTCCTTTCTGACAAAGACACTGTCCAAACTGACCCTCTACAAGATGATTTGCTTGATTTAGAAGACAAACCTTCAGAAGAACAAAACAAAGACGATGACAAAATTGAAGATGATATTGTTTTAGAAGACAAAGATGATTATGAAGATCCATTAGAAGAAGAATACGAACATCTTTATGAAAAATAATTACTACTTTACAATTTGCATTTACAAACAACCAATCAATAATTATCAAGTTTTTTAAGTTCATTAATATCCTTTATTCTTGATTGATAAGGGATTTTTCCTTTTTTATTTCCCCCAACTCTAAACAACCAAAAATGGTTTAAGAAAAAACATTAGTAAAACGAGGTTAAATAATATGTTTTTAGGTTTTTACAATTATACAACTTATTTAACTTACCTAAATTTAATGAGTGGTTTTTGTGGCATTGGCTTTGGTGCTTGCGGCAAATACACTTCTGCTTTAATCTGCCTATTAATATCAGGCGTTTGTGATATGTTTGATGGTGTGGTAAGCCGAACCAAAAAAAATCGCAGTCATACAGAAAAAAGCTATGGCATTCAAATTGATTCTTTAGCCGATATAATAAGCTTTGGCGTCCTTCCTATTTTTATTAACTATTCTTTGAGTTTCAAAGGTGAAACTTCAACCCTAAAAGAAGAATTTTGGCTATTTGCACTTGTTTGGCTAGTTTGGGGCTTTTATCTTTTGGCAGCCTTAATTAGACTTGCTTATTATAATGTTTTAGCTGAAACCCAAAAATACGACTCTCAAAGCCCTTCTTATTTTACAGGTTTGCCCGTAACTGCAGCTGCTATTTTATTTCCTTTTTTATTTTTAGCTAAGTTTATTTGCAAAACTTGGGATTTCAAAAGTTTAGGATTTATCGAACAAAGACCTACTTTTTTTTGGTTTCATTTTGCCTGCATATTACTTTTAACTTTTTTATTTCTTTGTAAAAAAATCCATTTCCCCAAGCCAAAAGCCAAAACTACAATAACAATTATTTTATTATTAGCACTAAATTTTATCCTATTTATGTTGCTTAAAATCTTATTAAAATATTTGTTACCAATGGCAATTACAAAGTGAGCGATTTACAATATGAAAATAGTTAATTTAGAAGGAAAAATTATTTGTCAAGACCCAGCAAGTCGCCTGCAAAAATTTTTATACACAAACTTAGAAAAAAACTTTTGGAAAAGATGCCTTCTCAAAATTTTGATCACTAAACCTATTTCTTGGTTAGTTAATCTGTATTTTTATTCTCCTTGGTCACGCCAATACGCTTTGAAAATCATCGAACAACACCAAATTGATTTAAGCTTATTTGAAAAACAAAAATTTAGTTCTTATAATGATTTTTTTACAAGAAAATACAAAGAACTTGCTATTCCTCAAGACAACTTTGCTTTTATCAGTCCTTGTGAATCCAAATTAAGCATTTATCCTATCACCAAAAAAGCACTCTATTGCATCAAAGAAACCAATTACAGTTTAGTTGATTTGTTGCAAAATCCCACATTAGCTCAAGAATACGAGGAAGGCTATTTGCTTATTTTCCGCTTAGAACCCCATGATTATCACCGTTATCTTTTTGTAGACGAAGGTTTTTTTCAAATGTTTCCTTGCAAAATCAAAGGAAAATTACATACAGTAAATCCCATTGCCTTTGAAAGTTTTGATGTGTTTAAAACAAACACTCGCGAATATAGTATCTTACAAACCAAAAATTTTGGTAAAATAGTTCAAATAGAAGTAGGAGCCACATTGGTAGGAAAAATCCAAAATCATCCTTTGCAAACGTTTTCAAAAGGTCAAGAAAAAGGCTATTTTGATACAGGAGGTTCAACTATTATTATCTTAGTTAAAAAAAATATAGTTTCATTTGATCCTCGTATTTTAGAACACACCCAAAAAAGATATGAAACCCAAATCCCTATTTTAACTGTTATTGGTAAAAAAATAACTCCTACAAAGCCCCATCCAATCACTTATAAATCCTTCTCTGAACCCATTACACCCCAACCAAAATCAAATCAAAACTCCAATTGCACCACACAAGCCAATCATAAAGAAAGCGAAGTATAAAAACTTGAATAATAAAGATTTAAAAACCAAATTTATTTTTATTACTGGAGGAGTCGTTTCAAGCCTAGGAAAAGGCATCACTGCTGCTTCTATTGGACAAATTTTAAAAAATAGAGGTCTTAAAGTAAGTATTCAAAAACTAGATCCTTATATTAATATTGATCCTGGAACAATGAGCCCTTATCAACACGGTGAGGTCTTTGTCACTGATGATGGCGCTGAAACTGATCTTGATTTGGGTCATTATGAAAGATTTTTAGATGAAAACATGAGCAAAAAGTCAAATGTCACTGCAGGGCAAATTTATCAAAGTGTGATCAATAAAGAACGCGAAGGCAAATACTTAGGTAAAACCGTTCAAGTTATTCCACACATCACTGAAGAAATCAAACAAAAACTAATTGATGCTGCTCTTTTTCACAAATCAGATGTTGTTATTGTAGAAATTGGAGGCACCGTAGGAGACATTGAATCATCGCCTTTTTTAGAAGCCATCAGACAAGTGCGCTTTGATTTTGGTTATCACAATGTTTTGTATCTTCATACCACTTTAGTTCCTTATTTAAAAAAAGCTCAAGAAATCAAAACAAAACCTACCCAACACAGCGTTAAAGAATTACGTGCTTTAGGAATACAACCTCAAATTTTGGTCTTACGTAGTGAAGTTCCTATCAACCAAGAAACCAAAAATAAAATTGCTGCTTTATGTGACATCAATCCACAAGCTATTTTTGAAGCCTTAGATGTTGATATTTTATATCAAATGATTCTTAACTTGCATCATCAAGGAATCGATGATTTTATTTTACAACATTTAAAACTTACTAATTTTTCAAACGCCGATTTGCAAGCCTGGCAACAACTAATTACACGCATCCAAAATTTAGAAAAAAAAGTAGTCATTGCTCTAGTGGGTAAATACATTGTTTTACATGATGCTTATTTATCAATCATAGAAGCTCTTAAACATGCTTCTTATCAATATAATTGTAAACTGGAAATTAAATGGATAGATGCTGAAAAAGTAACGCCAGACAATATTTCTTCTTTGCTTGAAGACTATGATGGTATTTTAGTTCCTTATGGTTTTGGCAATCGCGCTATTGAAGGCAAAATTTTAGCCATTAATTATGCAAGAACTAACAATATTCCTTTCTTTGGGATTTGTCTAGGTATGCAGTTAGCAGTTATTGAATATGCCCGCAATGTGCTACATTTACAAGGTGCCAATTCTTTGGAAGTTGACGAAAAGACGCCGCATCCTGTAATTACTAAAAAAATAGTTGACAGCAATTTAGGAGGAACCCTGCGATTAGGTTCTTATCCGTGCCATCTTAAAGCCAACACCAAAAGTAAAGCTATTTATAATCAAGAAATAATTTATGAAAGACATCGTCATCGTTTTGAGATGAATCCTCATTATGTTGCTTTATTTGAAAAAAATAATGATTTTGTTGTTTCTGGAATAAATCAAGAACAAAAGCTTTGTGAAATTATTGAGTTAAAAAGCCATCCTTGGTTTATTGCAGTACAATTTCATCCTGAGTTTTTGTCAAGACCATTAAAACCACATCCTTTATTTAAAGGGTTTGTTGAAGCGTCTTTATTAAATCAAAAAAATAAATAATTTATAAATGAAAAAAACTACCTTTTTAAGGTAGTTTTTTTTATATGTATAATAAAAAACACCCTTAATAAGGGTGTTTTTATTTGGTTAAATTATTAACTTTTTCTTGGAGGTTTTTGGCATTATCGTTTTTAAATAATTTTTTTATATTTGAAAAAATTGTATCATCTGCTTTATTATCGTTTTTTTTTAAATAATCATAAGCATCGTCTTTTGCTTTAACAATTTTTTCGTATAGGTCTTTTACTACTTCGTATTCATTGCTAGTTGATTCTTTATAATATGCAATTACGTGTTTATTTACTGCTTCTAAATTAGTTTTAATGCTGGCAAGTTTGGAATTAACATTGCCTTTATTTTCTTCTTTTGTTAACTTTTCAACTGAATTATACAAATTTTGAGCTGCTTGTTTTGCCCAAACTTTTTTAGGAGAAAGCCAGTTAACAGGATTAAAAGAAATATAAAAACCTAAACCTACATAAAGAGTAACAGTAATAAAAATAATGCCAGTAATCATTTTTCCTCGTTTAGTTGCTAAAAATTTCATCTTTTTAATTCCTTTACTAGTTATTTTTCATAAATAAAATAATTGAAATACTAAAAAAATAATTACATAAGTAATTATAACACATAAAAAGAGTAAGCTTGACTTTTTGTTTGCCCAAACTGAGTGTTATTTTATTTTTTTAAAAAGTTTTGCTAAGGCTTTGTCTGCTTTTTCATCGGGTATAACTGTCAAAAATTTCTTTTTGCCAAGCAAAGTGTTGATGTAAAAAACAGAGGTTTTTTTAACACAAAGAGCTTCTTCAATTGTGTTTTTAATTTCTTCATGACTAAATTCTTGGTCTTGATACCAATTTCTAACTAAGTCTAATTCGTTAGATGTAAGAGTTTGTCCTTTGTTGTGTTCTAAATATTCAATAGTTTGTTGGATTAAGGTAAGTTGGTTTTGGCGTTTGGATTCGCGAATTTGGTCTTGATAGATTTTTTCTAGCTTGGCAAAAGTGGGGTGTAGTGAAAAAACTTCAATAATTTTATGGTTTTTAGTTTCTTGGGAAAGGTCAAAAAAATCCTTTGACATTAATTGTTCTAAAATATGTTCTACTTCTTTTTTAGTGATTCCTGCTTTTTTGGCTAAGGCGTTGGACGAAAAGACGCGTTTTTTGGAAAAATCTAGTAAGAATAGCAAAATAGTTAGTTCAGGGTAGGTTAATCCTAATTTTTGGTATTCTTGAATTAACATTTTTTCTACTTGTAAAAAACCATCTTCGTAAATTTTTTGAAACATAACCATATTATTATTGAAGCTCCTTTTCTTTGCCGCCTTTGTTGTTGAGTAGTTCTTTGGGCTTGGCAACTTTTGATAATGCTTGTTGGGCTGCTTTTTGCTCAGCGGCTTTTTTAGTGCTGCCTTCACCTGTTCCTAAAAGATTTTTTTCTAAATAAACTTCTGCTACAAAATTTTTAGAATGAGCAGGTCCTTGCTCTTGGACTATTTTATATTGGATAGTTTTTTTTTCTGACTGAACTATTTCTTGTAATTGAGTTTTAAAATCAATAATATAGATAGTTTTGGCTAAGTGAGGTAAGACAATATTATGAAAAACTTTTTTGGCTGTCAAATATCCTAAATCAAGATAAATAGCACCAAATAAGGCTTCAAAAGTATCTGCCATAATACTTTTAGCATTAAAATCTTTGTTTTTTTCGCCTTTGCCTAAAAGAAGATAATTTTGCAATTCAATGTTTTGAGCGTAGATGGTAAGTGACCTTTCACACACCGCTTGAGCTCTTTTTTTAGTCATAATGCCTTCGTCTTCTTTGGATTGGGAATAAAGATAGTCAGCCATAAGTAAGCCTACGATGGCATCTCCTAAAAATTCAAGTCTTTCGTTGTCTTCTTGGGGTGGGTTTTGTTCGTTAGAATAAGAGCTGTGGGTAAGAGCTTGTTTGTAAAGGGCAAGGTTTTGGGGAGTGATATTGAGGGTTTGAAAAAGAGTTTGGATGTTTTTCATAGGGGTTGGCTTTCTTTGGTGGTTTCAGAATTTTTGGGAGTTTCAGAGGTTTTGGGAGCTGTGTTTGTTGTTGATGTTTGTTTACTTTGGGTTTCTTTGTTTTTTGCACTTTCTAAAGAATGAGCAATTTTTTGATTTACTTGGGCTTTAATTAGTTTTTGAGCTTGTAAAATAGCTTGGCAAAAAGCGTAAGCTTGGGAAGAGCCGTGAGCTTTAATGACAATTTTGTTAAGTCCTAAAAGCATAGCTCCTCCAATTTGGCGTGGGTCTAGTTGGTTTTTTAATTGTTGTAGTGGTTTTTTAAATAAAGTTTTAGTGGCCATTTTTTTGATAAGATTTTTAGTAAGGATAGTTTTTAAGTGGTTCATGAAATTAAGAATTGTGCCTTCATAAGTTTTTAAGGCGATGTTGGCAGTAAATCCATCACTTAATAAAATGTCTGCTGAAGTAGTAAGAAGGTTTTGAGGTTCTTCGTTACCGCCAAAATTAAGATTGGAGTCTTGGGATAAAAGTTGGTAAGTTTCAAGTTCCAAAGCTCTTCCTTTGGTAGGCTCTGTTCCGATGTTAAGTAGTTTTATTTGGGGATTTGGAATTTCTAAAATTTCTTTGGCAATAATGGTGGCATAATTTGCAAAAGTGTGCAAATGCTGGGGTTTTAGTTCGGTGTTAGCGCCTGCATCTAACAAAATTCTTGTTCGATTATCAAAGGAATTAAACATAGGGGCAATGGCAATTCTTTGCATTAAAGGCATTTTTTTAAGAATAAGATGACTTGCTAAGACCAAAATTTGGGTAGCGCCTGCCGAAACTACTCCTTGAACCTCATCTTGTTTGGCTGCTTCAAGCGCTAAAAATAAAGAAGCGTTGGGAGTGGCTTTTAATTGGTCTCTTATATTTTTGTCGGCTGATCTTAAAAAATAAGGGGTGTGTTTGATAGTAATTTGGTTGTTGCCAAAAAAAGGAGTTTTTTCAATAAGTGGAGTTATTAATTTTTGATTGCCATATAAAACGACGTGAAGTTCTTTATTTTTATTTAAGGCAAGCAAGGTTCCTTTGACAATTTCTAATGGGGCAAAATCGCCTCCCATGGCATCTATTGCTATTTTAATCATAAAAAAGCTCCTTTCTTTTGTGTATTGTTTTTGAAATTTGATTTTGTTTTTGTTTTTTAGATTAAATTGTTTTGTTGGTAAATAAAACGTTTGAGGTTTTTTAAGTTTGGGGTTCATTAAAAAGTATTTTATTTTTACCAAATCGAAATATAGAGGCAAAAAATAAAAATAGGGCTAAATCATAATTTGATTGTTTCTTTTGTGAAGTGTTGAAAAATTATAATCCATCATAATAAATTACTTTGATAATAATTATCTTCTAGCCTTTTTGAGTTAAAATTTCAAAGCATTTGCAATTAAAAGAAATTTCAGAAAAAGCATTATCAAAATAATTTTCAAGTTGCAATTAATAAGTCTTGGCAAAAATGTGGCAAAAATAAAAAAAATAAAGAGGCAAATAATGATATCAAAAGATTGGTTGACAAATAATTATAGAAACAAAAAGATAATTTAGAACAAATTAATGATAAATTTATTACAAATATTTTTTTATCAAAATAAAATTTATAATAATTTGCTATAATAGTAAATGAAATGTTAAATAAAAAAACTACATTAAACAGTTCAATATTATTTTATCATATTAGGAGATAATTTCATTATTTTAAGTTTTTAAGTAATGAATTAAACTTGAAAAGTAACGATTTTATCAACAAAAAATTGTAAAAGGAAGTGTTAGAAAATGGAATGCATGCAACAAGCAATCGTTAAAAATTTTTATTTAGAAGTAAAAGTTAGATATTTAAAACAAAATGGTAGTTCAAAAAGACAATGGTTTGCTACTAATATTTGTGTAGGAACTGATAATTGTAAACAAAAATATGATGAAGTTCTTATGAATTTTACTCATATTGACGCTGATAATCCTGAGTTTTTTTTGCAACCCGGACAAGTTATTAAAGTGTTAGAAGGAAAAGTTAAGCAAAGTAAATGTGGTACTGTTTCTGAAGTTTGGTTAGATGTAGATAGTTTTCGCCAAACTGATGAAGAAGAAAAAAGCAAAATCAACTTCGTATAAGCGGAGTTGATTTTTTTATTATATAAGGGATGTTTTTTGGGTGTGATTTTGAATTATTCTATATTTCAAATATTTTTTTGATATGCCAAAAAGATTAAAAAGAATTTTTATTTAAAAACAACTTAGCTACATTATTGCTTGTTTGAGTAGCAACACATTGCAAAGAAATATTTCTTAATTGAGCAATTTTTTGGGCAATTAATTTGATATGATAAGGCTCATTGGTTTCATTTTGAAACGGATAAGGAGTTAAATAAGGACAATCAGTTTCTAATAAAATTTTATCTAGGGGAATAGTTTTTGCAATTTCGTGGGCAACTTGGGCATGAGGATAAGTAACAACTCCTCCAATTCCAATGTAAAAACCTAGTTCCAAAGCTTTTTTGGCTTCTTCTAAACTAAAAACTAAACAATGAAAAACTCCTCTAACTTGATTGCGATAAGGTAGTAAAAGTTGATAAATTTCTTCAAAAGATTTGCGTGCATGAATAATAATAGGTAAGTTATATTGGATAGCAATTTTAACTTGGGCTTGAAAAAACTTTTTTTGGACAGCTAAATTATCTTGTCTGTGATGAAGATCAAGGCCAATTTCTCCTATAGCAACTGTTTGCGGATGATTGAGGTATTTGATGATGCTTTCGGGAGTTTCTTGGGAAAAATCAGAACAAGGATGAATCCCAAAAGCTACCATTACTTCTTTATATTTATTAGCGATTTCATATGCTTTTTGGTTAGTTTTTTCATCCATGCCTATAACAATCATTTTTTTGACGTCATTATTCCAAGCTTTTTGAAAAACATCATCTAATTTATTTTTATATGTTTTAAGATTGAGATGAGCGTGAGTGTCTATTAACATTTTAATGTATTCCTTTTTTTGATTTTAAGGGGTTGGAAAATGGTTATTTTGTTGTTATTTATAAGTTTTAAAAAATGGTAAATATAAAAGATTAAAGAAGTGATTTTAGATTTGTTAATTTCATAGGGTAAATTATTTTGCAAGGTTAAAAGTAATAATAATTTATAATTAGATACATAAGAAAGCAAAACAAAAATTTATTTAATAAATGTTGGGCTTTTAATCTTTATTTTTCTTATTCTTTTTTTGGTTTTCATAATAAAAAATACTAATAGCAAATAAATTATGTTTTTTTGATAGTTTGGATAAAATCTTTTTCAAAATAAGCAAAATCTAACCATTTAAAAAATTTAACATATAAAAACCATAAAACACTATATGAATATAAAGTAAAATAGATATAAAAACAAATAAAATAAGTTAAAGAAATATAAAATAAAAATTTTGCCAATGTTTCTTTTTTTAATTCCACACTAAAAAATAGTGATAAAATCATTAGTATAACAGCTAAAACAAAAGAGCAACAAACTATTTTAGTTTTTTTCTCTTTAGAATTAAAACCTATATTGCCATCATACATGCATGCTTTAAAATCTGGCCTAATAGATTCACCAAAATCAATATTTTGAAGTGTTCCCCCCTTGTTAGGGTCTTTATTAAACAAATTCTTTACCTTGGGATCATTTAAATCCAATATAAAAAGGAATGCCAGAAAGAGTCAAAAATGGCAACAAATAAATAAAAGGTAAACTTAATGCCCAATATTTATCTGGGATTGTAAATATTTTGGCTTTTTCGAGAAAAGCTATGGTAAAATCTGCAAATAATAAGATAAAAAATAAAACTTTTCTAATTGTATATTTAGTAATCATTTATCATCTCCTTTTATTCAAAAATATTTGAGGATTTAATATTTAATGTTGTGCTTTATCTTTATTTTATTTTTGTTGTTTTATTTCGCTTCGTTTTCTTTTTCTTTTTTGGGTTTTCATAATTGCATCACCAATTTAAGGAAAAAGAACCTATTAAAGGTTCTTTTTTTGTTAAAAGATCAAATAATAATTATGCATGAATTGGTTTGTCAACGGCTCCTAAAAGAGCTTCAAAAGTAAGTTCTGATAAGGTAGGATGAGGATGAATTGCTTGAGATAGTTCGTAAGCAGTTCCTTCAAGTTCCATTCCTACAGCCATTTCACTAATTAATTCAGTAGCATTGTAAGCATAAATATGCATTCCTAAAATTTCTAAATGTTTTTTGCAAACAATTAATTTAGCAAAACCTTCTTTTTCGCCATCAGCTAAAGATTTGCCAACAGCTCCCAGAGATATTTTAGAAGCTTTATAATCCATTTGTTTTTCTTTGGCTTGTTGTTCGGTCATGCCAATAGAAGCAATTTCAGGAAAACCATAAATACAAGCAGGAACACGGTCATAATTAATGGGATGTGCTTTTTGTTCTAAAGCGTGAGTCACAGCTACAATACCTTCATGACTTGCCACGTGAGCTAACATGTGTTTGCCGTTTACATCACCAATAGCATATACTCCAGGAATTGAAGTTTGACAAAAATTATCAGTTTGGACGCTATTGCGGTTGAGGGCTAAATTTAATTTTTCTAAGCCTGCAAGATTGGCTTTGGTGCCTACAGCCATTAAAATAACATCCGAAGTAATTGTTTTGGCATTGCCTTTTTGAGTGTAGGTAGTTTGATTGTCATTAATTTTAGTTACTTCTACTTGATTCAAAATTTGGATGCCGTCTGCTTGAAGTTTTTTAGTGTATGCAACAACAACTTCCCTATCCATACCATTTAGAATAGTGTCTTGTCTTTCTAAAATAGTCACTTCACTACCAAAAGAATTAAAAATAGTTGCAAATTCTACTCCAATAACACCGCCTCCTACAATAGTAACTTTGGAAGGATAGCTTTCTAGTTGTAGTAATTCTTTACTAGTTTTAAGAATGCCTTTTTGATAAGCTTCTTGGGCACCTGGAATAGGAGGAACAAAAGCGGTACTGCCTGTTGCAATAATTAATTTTTGGGTGTGCAATAAGTTAGTGTCTACTTGGACTTCGCAAGGAGAAAGAACACTTGCAAAACCATGGTAAAAATCAATTTTATTTTTTTTCAGGAGAAAAGATATACCTGTAGTAAGTTGAGCAACAATTTTATTTTTGCGTGATAAAATGGAGGACCAATCAAAAGAAACGCCGTTTTGTACTTTAATTCCAAAATCAGCACAACGTTTGATATCTTTATACATTTTGGCACTTTTTAAATAAGCTTTGGTAGGAATACAGCCATAATTAAGACAAATACCACCTAATTTATGTTTTTCTACTAAAGCAACTTTAGCACCCATTTGAGCAGCTTTAATGGCAGCAACGTATCCACCAGGACCTCCACCAATCACTAAAACATCATAATTTTTCATAATTTGCCCTTGGTCTTTCTGTTAGGATAAAAGCAATAAAGTAGTATTATTTAGCAATTCTTTAACGCGTTTTAAAAATCTACCGCCATCAGCACCATCAATAATACGGTGGTCAATTGCTAAGGAAAGAGGAAGCATGTCTGCAATTACAATTTGACTGTTTTCAACTACAGGTTTTTTGGTGATTTTTCCTACTCCTAAAATAGCTAATTCAGGGTAATTGATAACTGGAGTGCCGTAAGTAATATCGATAGAACCAAAATTAGTGATAGTAAAAGTTCCGTTTTGAAGCTGATTTAATTCTACTTTTCTTTCGGTAGTGGCTTTGGCTACTTGTTGTAGTTGTTGTGCCATTTCTAAAAGAGTTAATTTGTTAGCATCTTTGATGTTAGGAACGATTAGACCGTCTTTGGTATCAACTGCTACTCCTAAATTAATGAATTTTTTGTAAGTAACTTCTTCTTTAACGTCATCATAACTAGCGTTAAATAATGGGAATTCTTGTAAGGCAATCGCTACTGCTTTCATGATAAAAGCCATAAAAGTTAATTTGATTCCTTGGGATTGTGCTTGATCTTTGGCTTGTTTGCGTAGTGTTACTAAAGCAGTAATGTTTACTTCGTCCATTAGAGTAGTTTCTGGGATTTTGCCTTTGGAAAGAACCATTTTTTGGGCGATGGCTTTTCTGAGGCGAGAAATTTTTACTACTTCTGTTTCTTGGCTAGATGTGGCAAAAGTTGGGGTGGGGGTTGGTTGTTCTTGGACAAAAGGGGTTGTTGGTTGTGGTGTTTGTGGTTGTGGTTGAGTTTGTAAAGGGTTAGTTGCGTTTTGTACATCTACTTTTAAGATTTTTCCATTTACACCTGTTCCTTTAATGGTTGAAAGGTCAAGTCCTAGTTCTTTGGCTAGACTTTTTACTAATGGAGTAGCAAGTACTTTTTGAGGTGGTAAAGAGGTTTGTGCGGATGTTTGTGCTTGTTGGGTGTCGTTTTTTTCTGTAGCAGCAGTTTCATTAGGGTTTTGAGAAGAAAACTTTTTAACATCTGCATCAGTGTCACCTGGTTCTTGGATTAAAACGATAGTATCTCCTACGCAAATAACTTCACCTTCATTAAGGTCTCTTTTTAAGATTTTTCCTGCTACAGGAGAAGTTAGTTCAACGTCTAATTTGTCAGTTTCAACTTTAACTAAAACATCACCTTCTTTTACTTGGTCGCCCACTTTAAAAAACCATCTTGTAATTGTACCTTCATGAATGCCTTCGCCGACATCAGCAAATTTAAATTCAAACATATTTTTATCTCCTTGATTATAATGCAGTTTAGTTTGGTTGGGGTTTTGTTGTTTGCTTTTTTAGTTTTTAATTTTTATTTTGGTATGTGTTTTGGTTGGTGGTTATGGTTATGATTGTGGTTTTTAGTTTTATTTAGATATTTTGAGTTTTTAATTTGATTTGGAAGTAGTTTTAATGTGTTGTTTTTCGGGACAAAAGAAAAGGGTTGTTTTGCCTTTATATTTTTATATCCTTATATCTTTTTGTTATCTTATTCGCAAACCACTTTTTTAATAGCATCAGCTATTTTTTCAGGGCTTAAAAACTGATAATGTTCTGCTTTGGCTAAAGGCATTGTGATATCATTTCCAGTAACTCTGGCAGGAGCTGCATCTAGGTATAAGAAAGCTTGTTCGTTAACTAAAGCCATTAATTCTCCTGCAGGTCCGTAAGTTTTACATGCTTCATGAACTACTAAAAAGCGTCCAGTTTTTTTAACAGATGTAATTACAGTTTCTCTGTCAATAGGATTAATAGTTCTTAAATCAATTAGTTCTACGGAAACATTAGGATCAAGTTGTTTAAGGGCTAATAGTGTTTCTGGTACCATTGCTCCCCAAGCTACAACTGTAATGTCTGTGCCTTCTTGAACGACTTTGGCTTTACCGATTTGGACTTCGTAATCTGTTTCGGGAACTTCTTGACGGAAACCACGATAAATTCTTTTAGGTTCCATGTAGACTACTGGATCAGGGTCGTTAATAGCAGCCATTAATAAACCTTTAGCGTCGTAAGGATTAGATGGAATAACTACTTTAAGACCAGGAACAGAGCCCAAAATTACTTCTAATGATTCGGAGTGATGTTCTAAGGATTTTACCCCTCCACCAACTGGGACTCTTACTACCATAGGTACTGTGTAATTACCACGACTACGGTTACGCAAACGGGCTGCGTGGGCAAATAGGTCTTCTAGTCCTACAAAAATAAAACCATCAAATTGGATTTCTGCAACTGGTCGCATGCCGTTAATTGCAAGTCCGATAGCACTTCCGATAATAGAAGATTCAGCAATAGGGGCATTAAAAACGCGAGTTTCTCCGTGTTTGTCTTGTAGGCCTTTAGTTACGCGGAAAACGCCGCCTAATTTTCCTACATCTTGTCCAAAAAGAACTACTCGAGGATCTTTTGCTAACTTGCTATCTAAAGTTTGATTAATTGCATCTAGTAATGTCATTGAAGCCATTATTATTTACCTTCCTTTGTGTTGAAAAAAGCTTTGCATTCTTCGTATTGTTCTTCTAATTGAGGAGTCATTTTTTCATAAGTGTATGCAAAAATATCTTTAATATCGATGTTGTTGCCTGTTTGTTCTACTTTTTGGTGTGCTAAAACAACTTCTTCTTGGGCTTCTTTTTCAAATTGTTCTACTTGTTTTTGAGTTAGATAACCTTTATTCATCAAGTATTTTTGAAAACGTACAATTGGGTCTTTTTTGCGCCACTCTAATTCTTCTTCTTTGCTACGGTAAACAGAAGCATTATCATTAGTGGAGTGTGCTTCTAGACGATAAGAAACATTTTCAATTAAAGTAGGTCCGTTTCCTTTTCGCGCTTCGTTAAAGGCTTCTTGGGCTGCTACATAAACAGCTAAAATGTCGTTGCCGTCTACTTGCATGCCAGGAATTCCACAAGCATAACATTTTTGAGCTAAAGTTTTAGCTTTGGATACTTTGTTACGAGGATTAGAAATAGAATACTGGTTATTTTGAATAAATACTACTAATGGTACTCCAAAAACAGCAGCATAGTTAAGACCTGCATTAAACTCTTCGTGTGCAGTTCCTCCGTCTCCAATAGTTGCAATAGTTACTTCTTTTTTATTTTGCATTTTGCTTGCTAAGGCAAGTCCTGCTCCTAAATTAACACTAGAGCCAATAATAATGTTAGCTGGTAAAATACGCAACTTAGGGTCTAGTTGAGAGCCTTTTTCATTGCCATACCAGTAAAGATAAAATTGTTCTAAAGAAACTCCACGGTAAAGAAAAATTCCTGCATCACGATAATAAGGTGATACCCAATCTTGGGGTTCTAAGGCAGCAGCGACACCTACTTGAGATGCTTCTTGCCCTGAGTTAAGTAAATAGTTTCCCATACGTCCCTGGCGTTGATATTTTAAGGCTGCTAAATCAGCTTGTCTACCTAAAACCATTGTTTTATACATTTTTAATAAAACATCTTTAGATAATTTTGGTTCTAATTCAGGTTGAACAAGGTTGCCATTTTCGTCAAGTATTTGGAATTGTTTACCTTTTAGGGGGTCGTACACATTCGTTAACATTGTAATACTCCTTATTTTATTTATATTAGTTTGTTTTTGATTAAATGTATTATACCTTTATTGTGTTACTAAATATAATTAATTTAGTGTTATTTGATAATATACATCTACACTTAAATTGTACTTGAAATTAAGACAAATGATGAAACAAAATAATGAAAATTGCAAGTTTAAGAGATAAAAAAAATACCATATATTATAATATATGGTATTTCAATTAATATTTATTTATTGTTGATGATGTCAACTGGTTTTTTGTTAGACCATTTATAAATAATGAAAGATATAAATAGTAGAGTCATTAAAAAGACATAACTAAATGATAATAAATTAAATAAAAGGACTCTTACAAAAGGATTGAAAGCTAAATATGGTGATGTAAACCATAATAAAATGCCTTTATTTTTCGAATTTACTAAAGAATTATCGAAAACCATAATGTCATTTTCACTTTCAAAATTGGGCAACGGTTTCATATCGAAAGATGAAAATAATATAGATGCATCTTTAAACCAAAGTAAAATACTTAATAATAATACAAAAGTTAAAACCATTTGGAATAAAGCAAAAAAGAATGCTTCAACTAAAAAGATTTTACCAACATTAACACCATTAGAACCTAAAGCTCTTAGAATACCCATTTTTTTATTTTGAAGTTTGGCACTCATAGAAAAATAAAGCATAATCATAGCACCTGGAACAGATAAAATCCAAACCCAGAACATAGGGCTACTTATAATTTGAATAATTTTAACAGCTATTTGCACAACACCAACAAACAAATATAATTCTACATATCCTTTATATCCTTCAAATAATTCATACATTTGATATATTTTATCACAGATTCCGAACCATTTATAACTCAAAAATGTAAAAGCAAAAAACATAAAAATAAAAGTTGCAATAGCAGTTACTAAAACAGTCAATGCCAAGAAAAACTTTTTATTTTTAAAACTCTTTAAAGCAGCCTTAGCAACAAACGAAAAAGGCAAACAACTAGGAAAAGATACAAAATCAGTATCTTGTTGTAATACTTTAGTCTCATCAGTTTTATCAAAGTTTTCTAAAGCAGGATTTTTAGTTAAGTTAGTTAAGTTTGCAATCATTTCAGCTGTAAGAACTTGACCTTCTTTAAATACTTGTTTTTTGTCTTTGCTTTTTTTAGTAGTGTCTTTTTTTCTTGTCATATCTGATATGACTTTACCATCTTTACATTCTAAAATACGATCAGCATATTTATAAGCACTTTCGCTATCATGAGATACAATAACTACTAATTTTTCTTTACTTAAATTTTGAAGTAAATCAAAAACTTGGGTTCCTGTTTCTGAATCTAGATTTCCTGTAGGCTCATCAGCAAAGACCATTTTAGGATTTTTCACCAAAGCACGAACAATAGCAACACGTTGTTTTTGTCCTCCTGAAAGTTCATTAACTCTTCTATTTAGGAATGAAACATCCAATCCTACTTGATTCATTAAATCATTAATTAAGGCAACATCTGGTTTTTTATTTTGTAATTGTAATGCTAAGACAATATTTTCAAATACATTCATATCTTCTATTAAGTTGAATTCTTGGAAAATAAAACCAATCATTCCATTACGATAATTATCTAAATATTTTTGATTAAAAGTTGTAATAGGAACTTTGCATACTTCAACTACGCCGCCGTTTGCAACATCAATGCCTGTTAAAACATTTAATAAAGTAGATTTACCAGAACCTGATTTACCTAAGATAAAAACCATACCTTTATCAGGTAATTTTAAAGAAACGTCTTGTAAGGACATCGTCATATTACCGCGTTTAGTAACGTAATTTTTGCTTAAATGGTTGACATTAAACATTTTTAAAGACTCCTTTAGTTTTTTTGTTGTTTTATTGATTAAAAAAATTTATAATTATACAAATGTAAAAAGGCAAAAAGATAAAAAGGGTAAAAAAACTAATTTAACTACCCTATTATTTTACTTATTTTACCACAAATATTATATTTGCATATACACTTAAAAAGCAATATTTTTTTTATCTATTTTTATCTAATTTCAATATGAAAGTGTTTAATCAAATTAGAAGTAATTTTTTCCATACAATGTTCTACATCTTGTTTTTCTAAGTTTTTATCTAAGTTATGGAAAAAAAGTCTAAGGGCAAGAGAATGTTTTTCTTTGGTTTTAGGTATTTGATAAACATCAAATAATTCACATTTGATTAAATCAAAAGGGGTAGTTTGTTTAATGGTTTGTTCGATTTGATAAAAGGAATATTTGGTATCTACTAAAAAGGCTAAATCACGAATAACAGTAGGAAATTTAGGAATTGGTTGGAAGGTAAACGTTTTTGTAGTGTTAAGAATTTCATCCGTTAAAAAAAGTTCACAAAGAAAACTTTCTTTTAAGTGGTATTTGGTATTAAGTTGGGGATGTGTTTTTCCGATAACTCCTATTATTTGATTGTTAAATAACAAATTGGCTTGCATTCCTGGATGAAAATTACTATGTTGTTGTGTTTTTTGATAAGTAAGGTTAATGCCTAGAAAAGCACTAATTTTTTCAAGGATGCCTTTGGTAACAAAAAAAGAACTTGAAACATCTTGTTTGTACCACAAGGAATTTAAGAAATGACCACTCAAAGCAAAAGCAAGACTTAATGTTTCTTGGTTGGGAAAATAAGTTTTTCCAATTTCAAAAAAAGCAGTATCAAAAGTTTGTCGTTTGTGCTGATAGCTTAAAACTTCTACTAAACTACTTAGCAAACTTTGTCTTAAAATCATTTTGTCTTGTGACAAAGGATTCATTATTTTGATAAAGGGTTTTTGAGGAGTAAAAACTTCAAACATCTCAGAGCTAATTAAACTGTAAGTAATAGTTTCATAAAATCCTAAATTAACTAAGAGTTTGCGCAATTCTCTAATATTTTTTTGTTTTAAGGTTAATTTTCCTTGAGTAGGGATTTGAATTGTTTGGGGAGGTAATTTATGGCAACCATAAAGTCTAGTTAAATCAGAAATGACATCTTCTTTAATTTTGATATCATAACGACGTAAAGGAGCTTGGAGGTTTAATTGTTCGTTTTTGTTCTGTGGTCCTAAATGTTTGGATGTATGTATCTGATAATCTAGGTTTAATAACCAATTTTTGATTTGAGTAGGGCACAAAGAAACGCCAATTTTTCTTGTAACAAAATCAAGATTCAAAGAAATAGTAGGATTGGTACGGTTTTTTTGTTTTGTAATTATAGGTTGGTAAGTAATTTTGCCATCTGCTAAAGTGACTAAAAGTTGGCATGCTTTTTGAAAAGCTAAAGGAATAAGACTTTGGTCAATGCCTCTTTCAAAACGTAGGGAACTTTCAGTTTTGGTTTTGAGTTTTTGACAAGTTTGGGCAATAGTTTGGGGCGAAAAATAAGCAGCTTCAAGAATAATTTTAGTAGTTGTAGGTTTAATGCTGCTTTCTAAAAGTCCTACAATACCAGCTAGAGCAATGGCTTTTTTGCCATCTGTAATAACTAAATCATTTTCATCTAAAACAAAATCATTTTGGTTAAGAGTTGTAATATTTTCTTGTGGTAAGGCTTTTCTAACTTTGATTTGTTTGATGTTTTCAGAATCAAAAGCTTGTAGGGGAATACCGTATTCGATTAAAATTAAATTAGTGATGTCAACAACATTGTTGATTGGGTTGATGCCTGATTGTAAGAGGGCGTTTCGCAACCATAAAGGAGAAGGTTTGATTTTGATGTTTTCCAGGATACAAGCGTTGTATTCATAACAACTGTCGTTTTCAATTTGGACTTTTAAAGGAGATTGAGGCAAGTTTGCAAAAAAATCGGGGTTTAATTGGGGGAGCGTTTTTGGGGTTGTTTGGTCTTCGCTGTTTTGTGTTTTGTAGTTGGTTGCTTTTGTTTCTTGATTGTTATTGGAACTTTGAGAAGACAAAACTGCTTTGAGATCTTTGGCAAAACCTAGGTGAGATAAAAGGTCACCACGATTGGGTGTAAGCCCTAATTCTAAGATAAAACAATCAAGTCCTAAAGGAATTAAAGCATTACTTCCCAAAGCAATTTGGTCGTTGGGGTCATCAAAAAGATAAATTCCTTCTTGTTCTTGGGGAGTTAAAAATTTGGTACTAATTCCCAATTCTTCCAAAGCACAAAGCATTCCTTCTGAAAAAACTCCATAAATTTTTTTGTTTTTAAGGGTGGCGTTGATGCCTTCCAAAAAAGAACCTTCTGAAGCTACAATAACTTTTTTGCCATTTTGTAAATTAGAAGCTCCACAAACAATTTTGACTACTTTTGTGCCAGTGTTAACTTCTACTAAATTTAATTTTTGGGAACCTTTAATTTTTTGAAAGTTAAGAATTTGCCCCACCACTAAATTAGTGTTTTTGGATAGGGGGAAAAAATTTTGCACTTCGGTAATATAATTGTTAGTTAAGGCAGAAATATTTTGGGAAAGGGGTTGCGAAAAATGGTTTTTTAAAATATTTTCAATAATTTTCATTGTTGGCGGTGTTCCTTGCAAATTGTTTTAAAAAGCGAATATCATTAGTATAAAAATGTCTAATATTGTCAATTTGATATTTAATCATAGCAATTCTTTCAATACCTATTCCAAAGGCAAAACCTTGATATTTTTCAGGGTCATAATTAGCGTTTTTAAGAACTTGGGGATGCACTAAACCAGCTCCTAAAATTTCTAAATATTCTTTGGTGCCATCTTTTTTGGTAATTACTAAATCAACTTCAATGCTAGGTTCGGTAAAGGGAAAATAAGACGGTCTTAAATGAATTTCTTGGGAAGTGCCAAATAATTCTTTGGTAATGAGTAAAAGAGTTTCTTTGAGATGGGAAAAATTAATGTTTTTGTCAATAACAAGTCCTTCGAGTTGCATAAATTGATGGCTATGAGTGGCGTCATCATCGTCTTTGCGGTAAACTTTTCCAGGAGAAATAATTTTGAGGGGTCCTCCTTGGCGAGCTTTCATTTCTTTGACTTGGACGTTGGAAGTGTGGGTGCGCAAAAGTTTTTGGGGGTCGATATAAAAAGAGTCTTGCATTGCTCTTGCGGGGTGGCCTTTGCCCATGTTGAGCATTTCAAAATTATAAAAATCAGTTTCAATTTCGTTGCCTTCTTTAATTTCATAGCCTAAAGATAAAAATAAATCTTCAATTTGTTCAATGATTTGATTAAGGGGGTGGGTGCTTCCTTGGAAAAATTTCAATCCTGGTAAAGTAGGATCAATTTCTTCTTGGAGCAATTTGGCGTTTAGTTGGTTTCTTTGTAAAATTTCTTTTTCTTTTTGTAAAGTGAAAATAATTTCTTTTTTTAAAACGTTAATTAATTTGCCTGCAACTGCTTTTTGGGCATGAGGAAGGCTTTTTAGCTCTTGGGTAAGTTCAAACAAGATGCCCTTTTTGCCTAAAAATTCTTTGTCTAAGGTCATTAATTGGTCTAAATCATGTTTGTTTTTTTGTAAACTGGTGTGAAATTGTGCGGTTAGATTTTTGATTTTGGTTTGCATAAAAATGATAACACTTTCTTTATTTTGGAAATGAAAAATATTGGGGTTGGGGTTAAAATTAAAAACTACATTTGAATTATCAAAATAATGTTTCCTTTAGTAAGTAACGATAGCCACATTCCTAAGGTAGCTCCTAATAAAACTCCTAAAGAAACGCCAAAAGATCCTTTTTTTAATCCTAAAATAGTACCTCCTAAAAACATTCCTGCTACCATTGCTGTTAAATGTAGTTGTGTGGTTTTTTGGTAAATATCTGTTTGAGTAGGTTTACTTAAATAAATTGCTAATACAACAATGACAATAGAGTTAAAAATAATGCAATTGCTTAATAGTTTGCTACTTAAAAAAGGTTTTTTGGGTGTGTTGGTTTGGGGCAAATTGTTTTTTTTAATTAAGGCTTTTCTTGGTTTTTGGTTCATATAAATATCCTTTCTGGGATAAAGTTGTAAAAATTTGGAGTTGCAAAATGGGTGTTAGAAATGTTTGCAAAAAATATAATTTGTGATTTGTGATTTTGGATTAGTTTTTTTATTTTATTATTTGTTTTTTATTATTTGGTTCGCACAAAACAATTAAAAGCAAAAAATAAAGTTAAGTTAAGTTGGGGATTGTTGAATAAAATTTATTTGTCCTTATAAGCTTCATTATGCACTCCTAATGCAGCGCGTCCTGAAGGGTCGTTTATTTGTTAAAAGCTTTGTCCCATTCGATAGCTTTTGCAGTACAGCAAGCAATTGAAGGACCACCAGGAACAAGACTTATTTCACTTGGCAAAGGAAATAAGGTTTCAAAAATTTCGCGATACATGTAGCCTTCTTTGTTTGTAGGAGTATTGTAAGGTAAACGAACATAAGCATTTTTTAATTGTGTATCTGTGATTTTGGTTTGGGCAAGTTGTTTTAAAGCATCAATCCAACTGTAGCCTACTCCATCAGAAAATTGTTCTTTTTGGCGCCATACAATCTTTTTGGGTAAATAAGATTCAAATGTTTGTCGTAGAATATGTTTTTCTATTTTGCCATTTGTGCCACACATTTTATCTTTGGGATTAATTCTCATAGCAACATCTAAAAAGTTTTTGTCTAAGAAATGCACTCGCGCCTCTACTCCCCAAGCACTCATTGCTTTGTTTGCTCGTGCACAATCATATAAATGTAATGAAGCTAATTTACGGACTGTTTCTTTGTGGAATTCTTGAGCATTAGGGGCTTTATGAAAATATAGATAACCTCCAAAAATCTCATCAGCACCTTCACCAGAAAGAACCATTTTGATGCCCATAGCTTTAATTTTGCGAGCCATTAAATAAATAGGAATTGATGCGCGAATAGTTGTAATATCATACGTTTCAATGTGATAAATAACATCTTTTAAAGCATCTATGCCTTCTTGAATAGTAAAATTAATTTCATGATGGACTGTTCCTAAATGATTGGCTACTTCTTTGGCAGCTTTGAGATCAGGAGCGCCTTTAAGACCTACAGCAAAAGAATGAAGTGAAGGAAACCAAGCCTCTTTTTTACTTGATTCTTCTATGCGGTGTTTGGCAAATTTTTTAGTGATTCCAGAAATAATAGAAGAGTCAAGACCAACAGATAAAAGTACGCCATAAGGAACATCAGACATTAAATGTTTTTTTACTGATGCTTCAAGAAAATTGCGTAATTGGGTTGTGTTGGTTTGGTTGTTGTAAACATTTTGATAATCCATCCAATTACGTTTATAATATTTCACCATTTTGCCAGATTCACTAGATAAATAATTTCCTGGAGGAAAAATAGAAAGGGTTTGGCAAATGGGAATTAAGGCTTTCATTTCAGAAGCTATATAAAAATTTTGGTTAAGGTCATATCCCATATAAAGTGGAATTATTCCCATATGATCGCGTCCTATAAGATAGGTGTTTTTTGTAAGATCATATAAAATAAATGCAAACATTCCTTGTAATTCATCTAAAAAATTAACACCTTTTTCTTGATATAGTGCTATAATAACTTCACAATCTGATTCTGTTTGAAATTCGTATTTATCTTTGTATTGTTGGCGTAAATCTAGGTGGTTATAAATTTCTCCATTTACTGCAAGTACTAAGGTTTTGGTTTTATTATAAAGTGGTTGAGCTTCAGCATTAACATCTACAATTGATAGTCTTTCGTGTGCTAAAATGGCTTTTTGAGAGGCAAAAATTCCTGACCAATCAGGTCCTCGATGACGCATCAAACTGGAAAGTTTAAGAGCTTGGTCACGCAACATTTGTGGATCGGTTTTAATATTTAGTATTCCAAAAATTGAACACATTTTATTCTCCTTTTAAACGCATTGAAAACACATTTTATTTTTTCTTCGATAAACAACTTCATAACAAATTATAATCTTTAAAAAAATCATATAAAGCGTTTTTTTCGATGTGAGGAGCAGTTAAATTGGCAACTTTGTGAAGAGTTTCATAATGAGTATTTGCCATGACGATTCCTATATCTGCAAATTGAAGCATTTCAAAATCGCTGCAACCATCTCCCATGCAAATTAATTGGCAGTCTTTGTGTTCTTTCATAATTGCTTGGATAACATAAGCTTTATTAACTTGTTTGGCACTTAAACTTACAACACCATTTTTCCAATAATAAGCGTGGAGTTGTTCAAAATCTTTTAAAAAATCAACAACAAGGGAGGTATTTGGATGAAATAAATTAATTTTGTAAATAGGTTTTTCTAAATGAAGATTGCTTTTTATGGGATTTTTTTTCAACATTACATTATCAAACAAACTTTTAGAATCAGGATCTGTTGTTTGGGTTATGCCCTTTTCTTCTAAACTGACATTGAGAACTATGATTCCTTTTTTTTGGGCTTGGCAATTTAGTTTAATTACAAGTTCTTGGGGGATGCAAGTTTGTTGGACGATATTTGTGGCTTTCCAAGTAATAGCTCCATTTAGAACAACAAAATACTTAAATAAAGAAGTAAGTTCTTTTAAAACGCTTTAACCTTTGTAGTTTCTTCCTGTAGCAATTCCTAAAATATTATTGGGGTTTTGCGCTAGGGTTTGTAAAAGTTTTGTGGTTTGTGAAGGAATTTCTTTGGTTTTGACGTTGTATAAAGTTTGGTCAATATCAAAAAAGAATAGTTTTTTCATATTTGTTCCTTTATTCCTTGATATATTATAATCAAAAGATAACTAATTAATGCAAAAATTAAAGAAAAAAATAAATGACATAAAATATTATACAAATCAAATATTTTTATTTTGTCATAAATAAACTTTTAAACTTTGGTATAAATAAAAGCATTTCCAAAAATCACTTTTTTGATAATAAATTTTTTGGGCTGATATGCATTTGTTTTTTTGATATTCAAAAGGATTGTCAAAAAAGATTTTAGCTAAACGATGAAAAATAATTTTTGCTCCCTTTTTGCCAACTTCAGGATGTAAAGGGTTTTTGGAATAATCACAAATTTTTAAATTCAAAAGAAAATGTTCTAATAAATTACAATACACCAAATTAATGCCTTTTTGGTATTCAAAAGGGTGGTGTTTGGCGTATTTGGGATTTGATAATCCTCTTGCTTGATATTCTTTTATGTGGTGTATTTCTAAGCCTTCAGCTGTTTTTTTGATATTTGGGTTAGTTTGAGTAAAACTTGCATCCATAAAATAAGAGCCACTTACTAAACCGTATTTTGTTTTAAAAAAAGTTACTGATTGATCGTATGTTAAAAGCATCATAATTTCAATATCAGTTATTTTTTTGGTCTTGTTGTAATTTATCAAAAATGGTGTGAATGTCTTGTAAATGTTTTAATATATTGTTGCATTTACGATTGGAGTTCCAAAGAAATTTCATCAAAAAGAAATTATTTATTTTTTTTAATTCACAATAAATGGCATGATAAAAATAAAATGTTTGCATCCATAAACTGATTTTTTCTGATAAAAAGACAATATTTTTTTTGATGTTGACTTTTTGTTTAAAATGTATTGCGCAAAAAATGATTACTAATATTGTTACAATTAATAATTTATTCATTTTTATCCTCTTTTATTTATTTTTATTGATTGTGTAATTGTTTAAAAAACAGATTTAATCAAATTAATAAACAAAAAAATGAAAAGCAAAGCAAAGCAAAAAATATGAAAAAGGCAAAAGGAGCAAAATATAGAAATATAATAATTTTAAATAATTTAATAATGTGTTTGTATTTACAATAATTTTGAATAATAAAATAATATTTAAGATTTATTTTTTTGATTAATTAATAAATTATGAAGTCCAAAGCCTAATGTTTTTTTTTGTTTAATGACAAGTTCTTTTAAAGGTAATTCGGGGTGTATTTTAGGTTCGTAATCCGAATATGGATAATATTTAACTTCTTTTAAATCTTTGTTTTGTTCTAAAGTATTGCGGTTTAGGCCCATTTTATCAAGGGTGCCTGCAAAAATTAAATTAGTTAATAAAGGTTCGGTGAGGAAAGGAAACAATTGTTGTTTAAAGGTTTTAAAAGAATAATAAAGGGGCATTTGGGCAGTTTTAGTTAATTTTTGGTGTTCTTTAATTAATTTTTTTTGTTCTTTCATTAATTCTTGGCAAAAAGCAACATTTATTCCTTTAATAATAGTTAGAGGCAAAAATAATTTATTGTCTTTGAAATAATATTTATCTTGGCTACTAAATATATGGGGTGGTTCTATAATGATACCTTTTTGGATAACTTCTTTGAGCAAAATTTCTGTCTGGGTTGCATCTCCAATAGCATCATTTAATAAAGTAATTACAAAAGCAAGAAAATGATTAGCTTTCAAATAAGCCATACGATAACTAATTAAAGAATAAGCGACACTGTGACTTTTGTTAAAACCGTAATTGGCAAATTTTAAAATATAATCATAAAGTTTGTTAGCTATTGTAAGGTTGCGTCCTTGTTCTTTGCTTTGGGCAATGAAGTTGTTTTTTTCTTGCAATAATAAATCTTTTTCCTTTTTGCTAATAGCTCTTCTAAAAAGGTCTGCTTGGGCAAGACTGTATTTGGCAAAGACAGCTACAATTTGCATAATTTGTTCTTGATAAAGAATAATGCCATAAGTAGGTTGGAGGATAAAATCAATTAAGGGGCTAAAAAAAGTGGTAGTTTTTTGATGGCGGTTTTTTAAAAACATATTAAAAGAATCGATGGGTCCTGGTCTATTTAAGGCAAGTAAGGCAATTAGGTCTTCGAACTTTTGGGGCATCATTTTTTGTAAAAAGATTTTGGCGTTATAAGATTCTAATTGAAAAATCCCTATTGTTTTTCCTTGTTGCAACAGCTCGAAAGTTTTTGTGTCGTTTAAAGGGATTTTAAAAAGACCAAAATGGGGATTAGTTTTTTGAATGGCTAAAACCATTTTATTCATCAAAGTAAGACTTCTTAATCCTAAAAAATCTATTTTGAGAAGTCCGATTGATTCCAGGAAAGAAGCTTCCCATTGGGTTTGTTGTAAGTTATTATGAGTGCCTTTTTGTAAGGGAATAATTTGATCAAGGGGCATTTGGCTTAAAATAATTCCTGCTGGATGGGTTCCTGTAAACCGTGGTATTCCTTCGATATAAGATGCCATTGTAAGTAATTTTTTCATTTGCAAATCCAAAGTTTCTTTTTGATAAGTGCTTTTTTTATCCAAATATGCCAAAACGCGTTTAGTTTGGAATTCCTTTACTGTGGGCATAAATTTAACTAATTCATTGATAATGGCTTTTTGGCTTACAAATCTACCAAAAGTAATAATACTTGCTACGTGTTTGGTGCCGTACTTTTGACAAACATATTGAATAATTAAATCTCTTGTATTTTCTGGAAAATCAAGGTCAATATCTGGCATAGTTTTTCTTTGAGGATTTAAAAAACGCTCAAAAATAAGGTCATATTGTAAAGGGTCAATCTCTGTAATTTGTAAACAAAAACACACCAAAGAACCCGAAGAAGAGCCTCTACCAGGACCTACTAAAATACCTTGTTTTTTGGCGTATCTTACAACATCACCTACAATTAAAAAATAATTGTCATATTCCATATCAGCTATAATTTGTAATTCTTGATCTAGCCTTTGTTGGTATTTGGTATATTTAGGGTTTTTAAAATCGATGTATTGGCGCAAACCTTCATAAGAAATTTGTTTTAAGTACTCTTTGGCAGTTATTTTTTGGGGTTGTAAAAAATCAACAAAGGAAGGCAACAACATTTTTTGTGGTAAATAATTTTGATATTTAATAGAAAAGATTAATTTTTTTAAATAAGCAAACATTGCTTTATGTGTTTGGGCGTTGTAGGCGCTATCAAAATTATCTTTGGTTAAAAAAGATAAATCAGTTTGGTCGTCGTTTTTTTTATTTTCCATTTGTGCAAGTATTTGATAGGTTGGTTGGGCTTGAAAAGTATCATAGCAAGTTTTGTTAATTGGTACATAAGGAATTTGGAAGTGGTTTGCAAAATCAATGATGTTTTCAGAAAGTAATTCCAAAAAGGAGTTTTGATAAGAAATACCTAATACAAGTTCGTCAAATATTTTTTGTAATTGATTAGCTATTTGAAAAAATTTATCTTTTTGGTCGCGAAAAAACATATCATCAAAAAAGGGATTTTCTCCAGGAATCAAAGCAAACAAATCTTTACCTAAATGAGCAATTTGATTTAATGTAATTTGGGGTGTTTCTTCATTTTTAATAATAGTTGAAATTTGAATTAAATTTTTGATTCCTTGGTCGTTTTTGGCATAAATTAAAAGTGTTGCTAGTTGATTGTTGTGCAAAAAATTTATTTTTAGTCCTAAAATAGATTTGATTTGATAGTTATGGCATAATTTTAAAAAAGTTGGCATGCCATATAAATTATCATCGCTCAAAGCAACAAAATCATAATCATTTTCTTTGGCTTTTTGTACCAAAGTTTCTAAAGAATTAAGACTTTGTAATAAGCTATAAAAACTTTGCAAATAAAAAACGCCTCTCATAATTGCACTTCCTTGCTGGCTGAAAAATAAAAGTATTGTTGTTTTGGATGTTTGTTTGTTTGGATGTTTGTTTGGATTTTCTAATTTTATTTATTTTTTGTGATTTGCAAAAACTTTATTCATCTTCC